>CAYWCO010000062.1:0-6910 GCA_964456815.1 uncultured Dehalococcoidales bacterium
GCGCCTTATCATTGACGGCGCCATTCTCTCTGCAATCATGCTACTTCTCTCCTCTCTTGCACTCCGGTGACAATAAAGACCGGGTTCAGTGCTCCAAAGCGGGTAAGCTCCTTGACGCTGGTGCTGCGGGCTATATTGACCAGGGTGACCTCAGGCACAAAGCCTCTGGCTCTGAGGGCATTAACGGCAGCGCCCAGGTTCTCAAGGGCAACAATATTAATGACAACGCGCCCACCGGGCTTGAGCCGGCGGCTGACGAAGTCCAGTATCTTTCCCATTCTTCCCCCGCTACCCCCGATAAAGACGGCGGTGGGGGCGGGCAACTTGTCTAAACCGTCCGGGGCAAAGCTCTGGACCAGCTCAACATTGGGCACGTTAAACTTCTTTAGGTTTTTCCTGACTATGGCTATATCCTTATCGTTCTTTTCTATGGCAAAGACTTGTCCCCTTCTGGCGAGAAAGGAGGCTTCTATTGATATTGCCCCCGAGCCAGCGCCGATATCCCAGACAACACTGTCCTCGGCAAGACGCATCTTAGCCAGGCTTACTGCCCTGACCTCCTGCTTGGTGATAAGCCCCCTTATTGGTCGGCGCTGATAGAACTCCTCATCGGCTATCCCCAGCCGGGGGTAAAGCCTAGCTGCCGCCTTCTTCCGGGCTCTCAACAGAATCAGGATGTTGAGGGGGGAGGACTTCACCTTGGTTAAGCCAGGCAGGTCGGTCTTAACGAGCTTTTCATCTTTACTGCCAAGGTCCTGGCAGACATAAGCCCGGTAGCCGCTAATACCGTGTTCCAGCAACACCCTGGCGACATCAGCCGGCGTATGCCTATCGTCGGTGAAGATGCCAAGCTTATCGTTTGAGCGCACCGTCTCGACAATATCCTCGATGGGTCGGGAGTGAACGCTGGCGAAGACGGCATCCTCCCAGCTCTCCTTAATGCGGGCAAAAGCCAGCTGCATGGCACTCACGTTAGGTATTATGTCAACAACATTCCCGCTCAGCTTAGCCGTCAGATAGCTGGCTATGCCGTAAAAGTTGGGGTCACCCGAAGCCAGAACGACCATTCGCTTCCGCCCCAGGCTTCTTTTGATTAAACCAGTCACTTCAACCAGATTGTTTTTAATGGCAATTTTCTCCCCGCTTAGAGAGGGAAACAGGGCAAGCAAGCGCCTGCCGCCAAAGACTATCTCCGCCTCGTTTAGCAGGCGGCTTGCATCTGGCAGCAGGCTGGAAGCACCCTCAGGTGCCACCCCGATAATATAGACCTTACGTTTTGGCATCAGCCCTCCCCAGAATAACTCCGTCATAGCTGCTCATGATGCACTCCACCTCAATTTTTCCCCCCGCCTTCTCACGGCACCTCTCTGCCGCCAGCAGGCAGAGTTTACTGCAGAATTTTGGGCTATATTGCGGGGGCAGCATCTTGCGGAAGTGGTTAGCGGTAACTGCTTTCTTTAAGGACTGCACTATCTCCTCAGGCACACCACAGTCAGCCGTAACCTCAGCCAAGAAATCAATATCCACCCGGGAATGGCTGACATTGGTATACATATGCCCGGCGGCAAGCTTGCTGAGCTTACCCGTCATGCCCCAGACAATCACCTTATCAAAAGACCTCCTGGCGCACTGCTCAAGCGAGTAGCCAATAAAGTCTCCGGCCTGAACGAAGCATTCCTCAGCCAGTTCCAGCTCACCCTGAGCGAATTTTTCACTTCTCCTGCCCGTGGTCAGTACTATCTGGCGGCAGCCGCAGGC
This sequence comes from uncultured Dehalococcoidales bacterium, assembly GCA_964456815.1. GTDB lineage: Bacteria > Chloroflexota > Dehalococcoidia > Dehalococcoidales > BS750m-G39 > CAVTZP01. Next base: position 1,759 of record CAYWCO010000062.1, read on the forward strand.
TACGGCTACATCCAGCGACTGAGAGATGCAAGCCTCATAGGCACTAACCGAGTAAGGGATGACAACCCCGGTAGTGCCCAGAATTGAGATGCCCTTAATTATCCCCAAGCGAGGATTCAGGGTTCTTCTGGCTAGTTTCTCTCCTTCAGCCACCGATATTGTTACCTCAACGCCTTTATCATTCTTTTTGGGGCCGTTCTTTTCTGGCATTACCTCTCTCACCGAGCTTTCTATCATCTGGCGGGGCACGGGGTTAATCGCCGCCATACCAACCGCTATTTCCAGCCCGGGCTTAGTCACCACCCCAACCCCCTTCCCTCCCCTGATATCAATCCCCGGCTTATCCTCCCAGCGCACGGCAGCCCAGATTTCAGCCCCATGGGTAACATCAGGGTCATCGCCGGCATCCTTTATCACCGAGCATGATGCCTGAGTGCGATCAAAGAGACACCGGTTGACCTTGAAACTGACCTGTCCAGCATGAAGAGCGACCTGAACATGGTCGACCGCCTCCTGCCTTAGCAGCACCATCATAGCTGCCCGTGCCGCCGCTGCGGCACAGGCTCCGGTGGTATAGCCTGAGCGCAAGGGCCCGTCTTTCTTTCTAGCCATCCCTGTCCCCAGCCATTTTCAGCAGGGCATTAACCGTAGCCACCGCCACGGCACTGCCACCGCGATTCCCGGTGATGGTAATATAGGGAATATCGCGCTTTATAAGCTCGTCCTTGGACTCCTTCGCCTGCACAAAACCAACCGGCATCCCCACCACCAGAGCCGGTCTTATTCCGTCGTTGTCAATCAACTCCAGCAAAGCCAAGAGGGCAGTGGGGGCATTGCCGATGGCGACTATGGCGCCGTTAAGCCTTGTCCCCAACCGACGCATTGCCGCCGCGGCACGGGTAGTATCCGGCTCCAGCCCCCTGGTTTCATCCATGGCGCAGGAGAGAGAACAGCCACACCTTTCAAGCAGACGCTCATTGATACCGGCGGCCACCATCCGAACATCGGTAAAAATAGGACTACCTCTAGCTATGGCACTTAGTCCACTGGAAATCGCCGACGGGCTGAATTTTATCAAGGGGGCAAGCTGGGGGTCGCCGCCGGCATGGACAATGCGCCTGACTACCAGCCGCTCCTCTTCGGAGATATTCAGCGAGGGCGGCAAAAGTTTATCCACAATCTCCATACTCCGCTGCTCGATGTCTGCAGGGGAGCTCGGTGAAAGGCGAGCATCTGGCGAAAGCTCCGGGGCCGCTTCCCGGATGCGTTTTGCCACGCGGGGTACTAAAAGCTCATCGTTGCCGAGGGTATTGGCAGTGATGAATTGCACCCCTGGATATCGGCTTTCAAACCCCTTAATAAGCTCCGGGACATGCTCGGTGATGTGCCTCCCCGTAAAAAGGAAGTAGGGCATTATTACTATCCGCTCCACCCCCCGCCCTGCCAAGGACTCCACCGCTTCCTCCAGAGTGGGGTGATTAAACTGGAGTGCCGCCCCGGTAACTTCTACGCCGGGGGCCAGGAGGGGCTTTACCCCTTCAGCAAGCCGTCTCAAGGTCTCAGCGACCTCTACACTACCCCGCTCGCCACGACTGCCGTGGCATAAGATGACTATCCCAGTTTGTGGCATACTGCACAACCTAACCTGATTAAAAACAAGTCTGGTTGACAGTATACAAGCGTAGATATTGCCTGTCAATAAGTATTGACAGAGGGTATATACTGGTATCGAGCAGATTTAGCAATAGAGAAATATAGGAAAGCCAAGGGATAAGTGGGGGCAAGGAAGCGGCGGCTGTTAGTTTGGTCACCGGACGCCGTGGAGCCAATGGTGAAACCGACCACTTGTGTGGTCGGTTTTTGCTTGGGCAGGGAGCAGGATGTCTTTCGGGTAGTTGGCTTGAGATATCTGGGGCCTTGGGAAAGGAGGTAGATGTATGGCACAAAGAAGAGGTAGCAGTAAGACGCTAAAAAGAGGTAGCAGTAAGACGCTAAAAAGAGGTAGCAGTAAGACGCTAAGAATTTATACAGTAATTATGTTCTTAGTTTGTATAGTTGCTGGCATAGGTATAGGCTGGCTCACTACCAGGGGGAACCTAGAGGCTGCCCAGATAATGGGTGAGAGTCTAAAGGCTGAAAGTGAGCAATACGCCTCTTCCCTAGAAGAAGCTAACCACCTGGCCGGAATAGCCAATGAGCAGGTCAAGCTGAGCAATCAACAGATTGAGCAAGCTAATACTAACATCGGGCAATTACAACAGGAGCTAGACGAAGCCGAGAAGTCTGTTGCCTACTGGTGGGAAAGGGCACACCCCAAGGAATTTAAGTCTGTTGACGAACTCAAGGCTTGGCTAGCTCAGGATGCTACTAACAACACTCTTCATATCTTTGGCGACGGCTGCATATCGAATTATGACTGTGACGACTACGCTGTGGCCCTGGTGCGAAACGCCCTTTTGGATGGTTACTTGGTTTCATTACAGATAGAAGACACCCACGTGACAAATAGCACCATTATCGGCAATGAAATCTACTATATTGAACCCCAGACTGACGAGGTCTGGTTCTGGGGACACAGGGACAGATAAATTGACTGGTGCCCGCGGGGTTAATTATCTTCTTACTAGCTAGAGGAAAATCTATTGAGGATGAGGGACTATGAGCTGTTCTTCAGGCGCAGGTCTATAAGCTCGTAGGTCAGCCCTTCTTCCTGCTGCAGCCTCTTAATCAGTTCGGGGATAGCATCATCGGTGCAGACTACGGTAAAAGACAAGCCGCACTGGGCAGCCTCGACGGCGGCTTCGGTAACGCCGTAAAGATAGCGGGGTTCAATATCCGCCCGCCTCAGCGAGATTAAGGCCTCGATGCCGATAGCCCCAAGCTGCTGGTTGTTGGCGGCGTGGGTTTTCAGCAGCTTCAGGTCAACCTGCCTTGAGCCACCCTTCTGGATGCCCGGCACCTGCAGGATAGTTACCCTGCCCCTGGTCAGCGCCACCAGCCCCTCGATGTTAGCCACATCCACATCCTCACCCCGCTTCACGCTTGATACGGCAATACCCCTGGCGCCAGTGCTTGTCTGGGCGGTAGCAAACAGCAAGCCATCCTTCATCCTCAGCCCCACCGCCTGCCCCTGTTTTATATCGGACTCAGCGATGGCGGCGCAGACAGTAATATTGGTCACCGCCTGCTCCACCATAGAAGCATAGCCCCGCATCTCCCGGAGTATCTTGAGCATCCAGTTGACCCCCTTGGGGCTAACTCTATAGTGAGAGCGACCGGTTGATACAACCAGGTCTCCCCTTACCAACTGATGAATGTAGTCTGATATTGCCTGCGGCGTTACACCCAGCTTAACCGCGATACTCTTCTGCTGAATACCTGGGCCGGAGGTGGCAATCTCAACCAGTATCTGGAATCTGGTGGCAGCATTCTTGTTCTGCAGTATCTCTACCATAGCCCCTCATTACCCCCTGTCTCTCAAGGTGCAGGAAACAGAGCACCGGTCACACTCAGTAGTGCATGGCTCAACGTGAATAGTGATGTGAGCCTTAGGTAACCTCCTCTTTATATCTCGTTCCAGATGGTCGCACACGCGGTGTGCTTCTTCCACACTCTCATTCTTAGGCATAACCAGGTGCAAGTCAATATAGCGATAGCTCCCTGCCTTGCGCGTGCGCAGGTCATGAAAGGCAACCATCCGACAGTTATACTTTATAATACAAGCCCTTATAACGCCCTCTTCAGCCTCAGGTAATTTAGCATCAATCAGCCCACCAAACGAATTCTTTAGCACATCATAACCTGTTTTAAGGATGAGTAAAGCTACCCCCATAGCGATAATGGGGTCTACAATACTAAGGCCGGTAAAGCGTACGGCTAACAGCCCTCCCAGCACGGCAGCTGTGGAATAGACATCAACGGCAATATTTTGAGCGTTTGCCTGCAGCGCTACTGAATCTACTGCCCTTGCCACCTTGAACAGGTGGCGGGAAAGAAAAATGCTGGCTATCATTGAGACCAGCATTACCCCTATACCGGCTTCAGCCAGCTCCACCCTGGCTCCGGTTATTATTCTCTGTACCGCCGAATAGATAATCCAACCGCCGGCAACAAAAATCAGCGCTGCCTGCACTATAGCGGCAATGTTCTCCGCCTTGCCATGACCGAAGGGGTGTTCCTTATCGGCAGGCCTAGTGGCTATACTAATGGCAACGAAGGTAACGACTACAGCCAGCAAATCAAGGGAGCTATCCACCGCCTGAGCCAGAATGCTGATGCTCCCGGTTATAATCGCCACCACCACCTTGAGCACCACCAGCCCAATTACCACTATGAGCATGAGCTTAACTGCGCTCTTTTTCTTGGAATCTCCCCTTTTTCTGGCCATCGCACTCCTGCTTAAGATGAAAAAACCCGTGGTACCTGGTCCCACGGGTTCAAGTCCCGCTGCTGCAAGTTCAGCCCGGCTCTACAAAGACCTGCTCCAGGCTTTTTAAAATTGTAACTTGGAGGCGGGGTCGTGTCAAGCCTGCTATTGTGTTGCTCACGGAGCTTGGCATATAATGCAGCCGATGCTATCAGCAATATTACTGGCTGCCGGCGAGTCCAAGCGCATGGGCGAGCTAAAGCAACTGATGCCCCTGGGTAAAAGCACCATTGTCGGGCAAGCCATTGATAACCTGCTGGATTCGGGGGTGGATGAGATTATCGTGGTGCTGGGGCATAAAGCCGAGGAAATAAGAAAGACGATAGTCACCAAGCCGGTAAAAATAATTGTCAATCCGTATTACCAGCAGGGGATGAGCGCCTCGATAATAGCCGGGCTCATTCTGGTTTCAAGCCAGGCTCAAGCGGTTATGCTTACCCTGGGCGACCAGCCTCTGGTGGACAGCCAGACCATCAAGCGGCTAACAACCGAATTTTATAACCAAGATAAGGGTATTGCCGTCCCGACCTATAAGGGTGAGCGGGGACACCCGGTCATCTTTGCCATCAAGTACAAACCGGAGCTGCTTGAGCTAAAGGGTGATATCGGGGGCAGAGAGATAATCAAGCGCCACCCCGACGACGTCCTTGAGGTAGCCGTTGACTCCGAGAGCGTCATCACCGATATTGACACCAGAGAGGACTACCCACCCACCACCCTTTAACT
>CAYWCO010000063.1:0-6812 GCA_964456815.1 uncultured Dehalococcoidales bacterium
GTGGGGAGCAAGACGCTTATTAAAAGGGGTGTTTAAGAGGGGCGCCAGCCCCTCTTCTATAAATACTTTCCCCCTCTCCTTAATAAGGAGAGGGGGATTAAGGGGGTGAGGTTACCATATGAAATTCGGGTTCCCTGAAAAATCACAGATTTTTTAGGGTGAAAAGGGGGTGAGGTTAGTAAGCAATCTCAAAGAGGCATTTTATCCTCTCTATAGGCTGTGGTAAAATAAATTTGTATGGCACAAGCCTATTTAACCGAGCAGGTACGAGGACTGCCCACCAGCCCCGGTGTCTATCTGTTTAAAGACGCCGAGGACAGTATTCTGTATGTTGGTAAGGCAGCCAACCTCCGCCACCGCGTCAGCTCTTACTTTGGCGGCGGGCAAAAGCTGACGCCGAAACTTAAGCGGATGGTGAGCAAGGTCAGTGACCTTGACTACTTCGTTACCGGTTCAGAGCAGGAGGCACTTATCCTTGAGCTAAACCTGATAAAGAGGCATCACCCCGGCTACAATGTCCGCCTCAAGGATGACAAGACCTTCCCCTACCTCAAGATAGACCTGGGTGCGGAATGGCCCCGGGTTTTCATCAGCCGGCGCATGAGGGAGGACGGGGGGCGCTACTTTGGTCCCTTTGCCAGCGCCAAGTCGGTGCGCCAGACGCTGAAGCTGATAAAGGGGATTTTCCCCTTCCGCTCCTGCTCCAGGACTATCACCGGCACTGACCGCCGGGCCTGCCTTGACTATGATATCGGGCACTGCCTTGCCCCCTGCATCGGTGCGGTGAGCCGGGAGGAATACGCCGAGGTGATAAAACAGGTAATCCTCTTCCTTGAGGGGAAGCAGGAGAGGGTGCTTCGGCAGCTTGAGAGCAGGATGAATAAAGCGGCTGAAGCCCTGGACTTTGAAACCGCCGCCAGGCTCAGAGACCAGATTCAAGCTGTTAAGCAGGTGATTGAGGGGCAGAGAATCGCCACTACGGTGAGGGGGGAGCAGGACGTTGTTGCCTTCGCCCAGGACAGAGACCAGGCTTATGTCCAGGTCTTCTTTATCCGCGGTGGCAAGCTGATTGGTCGGGAGAGCTTTCTATTACAGGGGACCCGGTATGAAGAGCCGAGCCAGATCATGACCAGTTTTATCAAGCAGTTTTACGATTCCAGCCCCTATATCCCCCCTCTGCTCCTCCTCCAGCACCCGGTGGAGGATATGGCTATAATTCAGGGCTGGCTTCAAGGCAGAAGAGGGGGCAGGGTCAGTATTCAGGTGCCGCGCCGAGGAAATAAAAAACAACTGCTAAAGATTGTGGCTGAGAACGCTCAAGAAGGCCTGGAGCAATTGAAGATTAGGCAGCTTGCCTCGCCGGTAGCGCTCTCAGCGGCGCTGGACGAAATAAAAAGGGAACTCAAGCTGCCCCGCTTGCCGTCTCGTATTGAAGGCTATGACATCTCCGATATCCAGGGGATGGCGGCGGTGGGCAGCATGGTGGTCTTTGACAAAGGAAGACCAAAGCCGGCTCACTGCCGGCGCTTCAAAATCAAGACTATTTCTGCCGCCAACGACTATGCTATGCTTCAGGAGGTGCTCCGGCGCCGGTTCAAGCGGGCGGGTAGTGCCTCAGATAGCTGGGCAATCCTGCCCGACCTCGTCCTCATTGATGGGGGAAGGGGGCAGCTTAACGCCGCCTTGGAAGCGATGGAAGAAATGGGAGTAGATTCGGTGCCCGTTGCCAGCCTGGCCAAGGAAAATGAGGAGATTTTTATTCCCCGGAAGCGGGAGCCTGTTATTCTGCCCCGCTCCTCCCCCGGCCTCCAGTTACTTCAGCGTCTCAGGGATGAGGCGCACCGCTTTGCCCTCAGCTATCACCAGAGGGTGCGCAAACGGGGGACCTTCGCCTCAGCCCTGGATAGTATCCCCGGCATCGGGCCCAGGCGCAAGCGAGCACTACTGCGGCAGTTCGGCTCGGTTACCGGCATAAAGGAAGCTAGCGTTGAGGAGCTGACCACCGCCGGCATGACCAGGAGCCTGGCTGAGAAGATAAAGGAGAGTTTATAAATTACCCAGGAAAATCGCAGATTTTTCTGGGAACCCGGAACGGAGGAGAGATGCCAGCCAACCTACCGCCACAATATCATGAGGCCGAAGAGAGCTTCCGCTTGGCTAAGACCATCCCGGAGAAGGTAGCTGCCCTTGAGGAGATGCTGGCTATCATGCCCAAGCACAAGGGGACTGACCACCTCCGGGCAAAGCTGAGAACCAGGATTGCCAAGCTGACCGAGGCATCGGAGAGAAGGTTAGCCACCAAGCGGACGTCAACGGTTATACCCAGGGAGGGGGCGGCCCAGGTGGCGGTAATCGGCTTGCCCAATTCGGGCAAATCGCAGCTTGTTGCCACCATCACCAATGCCTCCCCGCCTGTAGCCGATTACCCCTTCACCACCCGCAGCGCCACCCCGGGGATGATGGAGTTTGAGAATATAAAGATACAGTTGATTGATACCCCGCCCCTAGCCCCGCAGTCTGTTAACTTCTGGATGCCGACTCTGCTGAGGAGGGCTGACGCCCTGTTGATTATGGTGGACCTGGCTGATGCCCCGGAAGCTCAGATGGAGGCTATCATTAAACAACTGGAGAAGATGAGGATAATGCTCGGTGGTGAGGCTAAGGAGGACTCTGAGTCTATTACCTGGCACAAAAAGGCGCTTATTATCGGCAACAAGCTTGACCTGGATAATGTCCAAGCTGGTTATACCGCCCTGAATAATAAGAAGAATAGGTATGGAAAGCAGCTACCGCTTATCGCCGTCTCCGCCAAGCAGGGGATGGGTCTGGAGGAGTTGAAGCTCAGGCTCTATCAAATTCTTGATGTTATCCGGGTATATACCAAGGCACCGGGGAAGAAGGCGGTTTTTACTGACCCCGTCGTCCTCCCCAGGGGAAGCACTCTGGAGGATGCCGCCGCCGGAGTCCATAAAGACTTCCGGGACAGGCTGAAATACGCCCGTCTCTGGGGCTCAGGCAAGCACGACGGCATCATGGTAAAGAGAGACCATATCATGCAGGACGGCGATATTATAGAACTGCACCTTTCGAAGTGATATAATGGGAATAGCAATAAGGTATGGAGCATATAAGCCATGCCACGGGAAGTACAATCTCTTCTAGCCAGACTCGCATTACCCCAGTTTCAACGCACCTTTCATGATTTTATCCATGTTCAAGCCTTTATGACCCCTTTTGGTCGTTCGCTACCAGAAAATGTGGAGGGAGGTGGTGTGAATCTATAAAAAAGTTCATCAACCGGAGTTTCTAGCACCAAAAAGGAAATTCATGAGAAAGGAGGCTATCATGAAGAAAAGACACCTGACAACGAATCAAGGCGTGCCGGTTACCGATAACCAGAGCTCGTTAACGGTCGGCGAACGCGGTCCGGTCTTATTACAGGACGTCCAGTTCATTGAGAAAATGGCTCACTTTGATAGGGAACGTATCCCGGAAAGGGTCGTTCATGCCAAAGGGGCCGGAGCTCACGGCTACTTCCAGGTTTATAAGAACATGAAGCCTTATACCAAGGCGAAATTTCTCCAGGACCCGAAGAAAAAGACCCCCGTGTTTGTGCGTTTCTCCACTGTCGTCGGAGGTCGTGGCTCAGCCGATACGGTCCGTGACCCTCGTGGTTTTGCCGTCAAATTCTATACTGAAGATGGCAACTATGATCTGGTCGGGAACAACCTGCCCGTGTTTTTCATCCGGGACGCCGCCAAATTCCCCGATATGGTTCACGCTTTCAAGGGCGCACCAGATACCAACATCCCCTCAGCATCTTCGGCACATAACCGCTTTTGGGACTTCATATCCCTGACATCGGAATCGACCCACATGATTACCTGGCTCTTTTCCGACCGCGGCACGCCGAAGAGCTATCGGATGCAGGAAGGCTTTGGCGTCAACACCTACGTGTGGGTAAACGCCGCAGGCAAGGCGGTATATATCAAATACCACTGGAAGCCCAAACTGGGTGTGCATAACCTTGACCGCCATGAAGCCACCCATCTAGCCGGGGTTGACCCGGATTATCTTACCCGCGACCTGCACGATGCTCTAGCCAAAGGCGAAAAGGTTGAGTACGAGCTTAACGTACAGATAATGAATATTGCCGACGAACTGAAACAGCATTTTGACCCCCTGGACCCCACCAAGACCTGGCCTGAGAAAAAGTTCCCGCTGATGCCGGTGGGCAAGATGATACTTAACCGTAACCCCGAAAACTTCTTCGCCGAAGTGGAGCAGGCGGCTTTCTGTCCCGCTAGCCTTGTTCCCGGAGTCGAGTTCTCCGCTGATAAGCTGCTGCAGGGCAGAACATTCTCGTATGCTGACACTCAGCGCCATCGGCTCGGAGCCAACTATCTCCAGCTCCCCGTTAACAGCCCTATAGTTCCAGCCGACAATAACCAGCGTGACGGCTCTATGCAGTTCGGTCGGTTCAGCGGCCCGGTCAATTATGAGCCTAATAGTCTGGGTAGCGGTATGCCCGGGGAGGCTGCCGAGGAGGGCAAGCCGCGGCTATACAAGCTAGAGGGTGAAGTAACTCGCCGTAAAATAAGACTAAAGAACGATTTTGCCCAGGCCGGGGAGAGGTATCGTTCCCTTAGCAAGATGGACCAGGAACATCTGGTAGATAACCTCATCGCCGACCTTATGAATGTCAGTAAACCGATACGGAAACGGGCGGTTGAGAACTTTACTAAAGCCGACCCGAAGTTGGGGAAATTAGTGGCAAAGGGGGTGAAACTATAAGAGGTGATTAAAGAAACGGAGCCGCTGAAGTTCACCCTGTTAGCTGAGCCTGGATTAGGCTAAGGACGTACTCGGCTATGGCCGGGGCAGCCGTCAGGCCGGGAGAATCAATGCCGACGAGGTTTATAAATCCGGGCAGACCTTTGTCAGTTTCATCCCTGATTACGAAGTCCTTGGTATCTTCGTTAGGTCCTTGAAGCTTGGTCCTGATTCCAGCCATTTCAGGTTCGAGGTCGTCATATTCTATGAAGGGCAGGAATTTTCTTGCTGAATCATAGAAGAGCTGTTTGTGCTGGCTATTAACCGTATAATTTATGCTATCTACATATTCGATACCGGGACCTAGCCGCATCCTCCCCTCTAAATCAAAGGTAACATGAATCCCCACGTTGGTGACTTTAGGTATCGGCACCGGATATATTAACCTCTTGACTAATTTACTCTTGCCGCTAGCTACGCTGAAGTATTCGCCTTTAGCATAATGCAGTTTGTAACCCGCTTTAACTATATCAATTCCAGCCAGCTCAGCCACCCTGTCGCTATAGAGCCCGGCACAATTAACCACTACCCTCGTCGTAAAAGGAAATTCCTCTTGTTCGTCTCTTACACTCACCTTGTATTCAGCACCCAGCTTTTCTATTGCTACCGCTTTTGCTTTATAGACTATTTGTACCCCGCCCTCTATCGCTCTGGCTACGAAGTACCTCATTAAGGCGTGGGAGTCAATAATTCCGGTTGATGGCGAGAAAAGAGCGGCAACCCCCTCTACGTTTGGCTCCAGCTCTCTCATCTCACGCCTTGATAGCATCCTGAGACCCTCTACCCCGTTCCTTCGACCTTTATCCAGTAGTGTTTCCAGCTCGCTGGTTTCTTTATCAGTTGTTGCTACCACCAGCTTCCCCAGTTTCCGGTATCCGATTCCATACTTTTCGCAGAGCTTATAAAGGGCGCGATTTCCGGCAAGGCAAAGCCTGGCTTTCAATGAATTCTGGGGGTAATAGATGCCGGCGTGGATAACCCCGCTGTGCCGGCTGCTTGTCTCCTGACCGAAGGTTGCTTTCTCCTCCAGCACATAGGCTTCCCAGCCCTCACCGGCTATTTGCGCCGCTATTGCCAACCCGATTACACCAGCTCCGATAATAGTAACGTCAGCTCTGTTCGACTGCGTAACTTCTCCTCCTATAGCAAAAACTCGTTGACTGCCGCCGCCAGACCACTATGGTCAACATCAAGGGTAATGTAGTGGGCTGCCGCCTTGACCTCATCGGGGGCGTTGCCCATAGCCACCGCCAGACCGGCTGAAGAGAAAAGGGGAATGTCGTTGGTGCCGTCACCTATCGCCATGACCTCAGCCGTAGATATTCCCAGGTGCGAAGCCAGTGCCGCCAGCGCTTTCCCCTTAGATACCCCGAGGTCAACAATATTGAAGAAGTCAACGCCGGGGTAAGCCGGCGACCTTGCCAGGGAAAAGTGAAGGCTACGGTTAAATTTAAGACGAAAATTTTTAGCCTTGGCCGCCTCCTCAGGCGAGGCGGTTACCACGCCCCCCTTGATAATTCTCTCCCGCTCCCATATCCCGCTGAAATCAACCACCACCGGCTCAAGGTTGAAGAACTGATGATGGATTTCTGTTGCCCAATTCTCCCGCTCAACAAAGAAACGACTCGCCGAGTAAAGCTCAAGGTAGATGTCGTTTTGGCGGGTAAATTCAATCGCCTCCTTTACCACCTCGCTGTCAATTGGCTCGGCATAGACCTCCTCACTAAAATTAGAGACCAGGGCGCCGTCAAAGAAGACGTGGTAGCCGTCCAGCGCCAGGCGGTCAATAATGGGCAGACAGCCCTGAGCCGCCCGTCCCGTGGATAGCGAAACCCCTATCCCTGCCCGGCGGACCTTAGCCAGTGCCTCCCTGTCCTCAGCGGAGACATGTCCGTCCTTGCCGATAAGTGTGCCATCTATATCTACCACCAATAGTCTATACTTCATTATTTCCTCTTTTCTGCCACTCATTCTAGCAT
>CAYWCO010000064.1:0-6807 GCA_964456815.1 uncultured Dehalococcoidales bacterium
ATTATTTGACCGGGGGGTAGCTCCTCCCGCTTGAACTCAACCTCGCTCAAGTCCTGCCGGCTGACATTTTCCTTACCCTTTATGAACTCCTCCACCCCAACAATACCGGGGATGCCCTTCTCCGTCTTATAGTGCATAGGCATAATTACGGCGGGCTTCAACTGGTTACAGACCTGGCTGGCAGCCCTGGCGTCAATAGTATAATAACCGCCTACGGGGATAAGCAGTATATCTACATCGCCCATCTCCTTCACCTGCCTGTCATCAAGCAAATGACCGAGGTCACCGAGATGGCACACCCTTATCCCGTCCACCTCAAAGCAGAATATGGTGTTGTTACCCCTCATCCTCCCCCTGGCCTCGTCATGATAGCTGGCAATACCGTTAAACTCTATCCCCTTAACCGTTGGCCTGCCCGCCCCCTTAACCACCTCGGGATTGCCCCTCACCGCGGCGGCGTTACTATGGTCAAGATGCTCATGGCTTACGGTAACGATATCAGCCGATTCCGTTATCTCCCCGTAGGTCAAAGAAGGACTGGTCTTGTAGGGGTCGGTTATTATCTTTATTCCCTTGTCTGAGGTGATAACAAATGCCGAGTGCCCCAGGTATTTAACCTTCATAATCAACCACCCCCTTTTAGCACCCGCTTTTTATTTGGCAAGGGAGAGGGCAAGGTTGACCAAGGTGCGCACCGGTACCCCGGTTGCCCCCTTCACGATGTACCCCCGCTCTTTTTCGCTCAGGCTGGGGCCGGCGATATCAAGGTGGACCCAGGGGGTATCGTCGACAAACTCAGCCAGGAAATGGGCAGCGGTGATAGCCCCTCCCCACCTACCACCAATATTCTTAATATCGGCGACCTCGCTCTTTAGTTGTTCCTTAGCCTGCTCATACATCGGCAACTGCCACATAAGCTCCCCGCTAGCGGCACCGGCGGCAATCAGCTCGTCCACCAGCCCCTGGTTATTACCAAAGACACCGCTACAATCATCACCCAGGGCAACACGGCAGGAACCGGTCAGTGTTGCCACATCAACTATACGCCTGGCGCCAAGCCTACCCGCATAGCTTAAGGCGTCAGCCAGGACCAACCGCCCCTCAGCGTCAGTGGATATAATCTCAATGGTCTTGCCATTCATCGCCGCCAGGACATCACCCGGCTTTAACGCCTCACCGCCGGGAAGGTTCTCGGCGCAGGGAGCAATCGCCACCACGTTGAGCTTGAGCTTGAGCTGGGTTATGGCGCTGAGCGCCGCCATAACCGCCGCCCCTCCCGCCATATCGCCCTTCATCTCCCCCATCCCCTCCGACGGCTTTATTGAAATACCACCGGAATCAAAGGTTATCCCCTTGCCCACCAGGGCCAGGTCAACCTGGGACGAAGCGCCCCCGCGATAACGGAGGACGATAAACTTCGGCGGCTGCTTGCTTCCCTGGGTCACCCCCAGGAGCGCCCCCATGCCCAGCTTCCGCATCTGCTCCCGCTCCAGGACCTCAAGCTCAAGACCATAGCTTTTAGCCAGACCAGCCGCCGTCTTAGCCATATTAGACGGCGTCATGTAATTAGCCGGCTCATTTATCATATCACGAGCCAGCTTGGTAGCCTCAGCCAGAACCCTGCCCCTTTCGCTAGCCTGCTTCAAAGTAGATAGCTTGCTCTTATCGGCGACGACGATGGTCAGCCGCTTGAGTTCGCCATGCTCAGCCTCCTTGGTCATGTGCCGGCGAAACGAGTATACGCCGAGCAGGGCACCCTCGGTCATTGCCTGAACGATACCATCCAGAGCCAACCCGCCTGCTCCCCCTCCCAAGGCAGCAGTGGCGGCATCGCCAACCCCCTTCTGCTGCAGAAGGCGGCAGGCTTCACCCACCGCCATCCGAACCCCATCCAGAGACAAGCCCTCTTTCTTGCCCAGGCCAGCGACCACAACCTTGGCTGCAGGAAGCCTGCCCAGGCTATGAATAATAGTTACCTCACGAATTTTGCCCTTTATCTCGCCCTGGCTGATGAGCTGAGAGATAGCCCCCGCCAGGGCCTTATCTACCACTGCCAGGTCGCCATCCGGGCGCTTCACCCCCTCAAATATGCCCAGTATGATAGCCCCAGCCTTAGTCTTGGTAATATCACCAGCTATGACCTTAATCTCCATTTTAGCCTCCTTTTAGCGTCTCGCCTCACGGACAATCTTGTCCAGCACCGGCGTAATATCCCTTGAGGTATCAACCGCATAGTGGTTGCGGCGTATCTTCTCAACCGCGGGCTTCATCTTCTGGTATACTGCCCAGTCGGCATCTGAGTTACCCGGGGTACTGGCTCCCCCCACCCTTGACTTAAGCCGCTCGTATACCACCCCCGGCGGCGCCTCAACCCGTACCAGCACCAGCTTAACCTCCAGCCGCTCAGCGATATTATACAGGCGCTCGCGGTTCCGCTCCGATAAATTGGTAGCATCTAAAATAAGGGAAACCCCCTTTTTAAGCAGCCTCTCAATGAGCTGGTGCAGTGCCCGGAAAAGGCGGGCGCTCTCCTCAGGGCTATAGCCTGGCGATGAGAAAAGCACCTTGCGTAAGGCATCACTCTCCAGGACAACAAAGTGTAGCCTCTCGGCTAATCTAGCGCAGAGGTAGGTCTTTCCTGTCCCGGGCAAGCCGCTAACGACAATAAAAGCGGGCTTGACCACCGGCTCGGGAAGTTTCCCCAAGCTATCGGCTAGTCGCTCTACATCGGAAGTAAGCTGGCTATCCCCCACACCACCAATTATAGAATGTTTGCCTCGTTTTGGCTAGATGGTCTTATCTTTTACGCTTCCGCCCGCGGTCAAAGACAAAACCCTTCACACTCTTAGACCTGGCCAGAGCCGGCACGGCGGTGGGGATAAACTTTACCAGTATGACTAAGCCGAGGACAACGCTGAAGATGACAAACGATGCCGAGTTCATGCCCAGCCAGCCAATGAAGGGCAGAGAAAGAAGCCCGACGCCCATAGACAGGGCGACATTGCGGGTAATGATGAAGGGTATCAAGATTACAACGAATAATATAGCCAACCCCCATGGATACCCGTAAACGGGAAACAGGATGAACATAGAACCTATGGCTGCCCCCATACCCTTTCCCCCGCTGAATTTCAGCCAGACCATCCAGTTGTGGCCAACCACCACCGCCACTGCCACCGCCAGCACCCAGGGCTGGGGTACTTCCAGCAGCCATTGGGCTATGGCTACCGCGGCTGCCCCCTTAGCCAGGTCAACAATGCCCACCACCGCCGCCGGGAGAAACCCCACCTCACGGAAAACATTTAAGCCGCCAACATTACCCCCGCCCAGCCGGCGGACATCCTTGCCCGCAGCCACACGGGTGGCAAGATAGGCAGTTGGAATGGAACCGAGCAGATAACCAAGGACTACGGCTATAATTCCTTTAACTATAATCTCGATACCCATTAATCCTCCTTATAGAAAGCAAGCCCCAAGGTCCCGGTGCCGCAGGCATAGCCCATCACCGGGCTAAACTCGGTAAGCCAGAGCTCGGCGCAGTTAAATTCAGATGCCACCCTCTCCTTTAGCTTCTTGGCATCATCCGGGGCATAGGCATGCATCACCGCTACATGGACCGGGCTTTGCCCCACCTTGTTTCTCATTATCTTGAGCATCCGCTCTATGCCGCCCTCCCTGCTCCTCGCTGCGCCGATAAAACGAATCAATCCTGAGGAGCTGGTAAGTACTGGCCTGATATTGAGCAGAGAACCTACCTGGGCAGCTATCTTGGGGATGCGCCCGGTGCGATAAACATGTTTGATGGTCTCCAGGGAGGCAAGCCAGGTAACCCTGCCCTTCATCTCCTCCGCCGCTTTAATCACCTCGGCCAGGCTCTTGCCCGCTGCCGCCGCTTTAGCCGCCGCCAGGGCAACAAAGCCCTCGGCAGCAGTAACTGTCTCGGAGTCCAGCACCTCTATGGAGAGGTGGGGAAGCTCTTTCTGGACGTGCTCTTTTGCCTTATGAGCAGCATTATTGGCACCGCTAATTTTAGCCGAGAGGGTAATGCAAAGGATGTTTTTGGCATGTTTACTCGCTTCATGGTAGGCATCAACGAAACTGCCGGGTGAGGCACCTGCTACCTGAAAGGAATCCGGGTCTTTCAGAAAGAGCTCGTAAGCCTGGGAGGGGGTTATATCCACCCAGTCCCGATAGAGCTTATCCCCGAAGCGGATGGGGATGGGGGCAATGGCAATCTTATACTTATCAACCAACTCCCTGGTGAGGCAGGCTATGCTGTCAGTAACAATAGCTACCTTAGCCGCCATAAAAAATCGCTCGCCTCCTTAGTCTTCAGCGTAAAAGGCAAGTCCCAAGGTCCCGGTGCCGGTGGCATAGCCCATCAGCGGGCTAAACTCGCTAATCCAGAGCTCAGCACAGTTAAATGCAGACGCCACCCTCTCCTTCAGCTTCTCGGCTTCATCCAAGGCATAGGCATGCATCACCGCCACATGGACCGGTTTTTGCCCCACCCTGTCTCTCATCATCTTGAGCATCCGCTCTATGCCACCCTCCCTGCTCCTCACTGCCCCCGTAAAACGCACCACCCCCGAGGAAATAGTAAGCAGTGGCCTGATATTGAGCAGAGAACCTGCCAGGGCGGCTATCTTGGGGATGCGCCCGGAGCGGTAAACATAGCGGATTGTATCCAGAAAGGCGACAAATGTAACCCTGTCTCTTATCTCCTCAGCCACTTTAACCACCTCAGCCAAGCTCTTGCCCGCCTCCGCCGCCCGAGCCGCCGCCAGGGCAACCAGACCCTCAGCGGCAGTAGCCAGATGAGAGTCCAATACCGCTATAGAAGTCTGGGGAAGCTCAGTCTCGGCTTGCTCCTTGGATAGTTTGGCAACATCATGCGTGGTGCTTAATTTAGATGAGGCGGTAATACAGAGGATATTTTTGATTTTTTTGCCTACTTCGCGGAAAACCTTGAGGTAATCCCCGGGCGACGGTGCCGATGAGCCCCAGGACTCGGGAGCCTTTAAAAATAGCTCGTACGCCTGCTTAGGGGTTATATCCACCCAGTCCTTATAAATCTTGCCATTAAAGTGGATATTGAGAGGCACAATCTTAATCCGGTACTTCTCTACCAACTCCTTGGTTAGACAAGCCAAGCTATCAGTAACAATAGCTACCTTTTGCATCATAGCCTCCCAGCAAAATAATAGCCTAAGCTGAATGCTGACCGGTATGCCTTAGCGTTCGTTCCACTAACGCCGGGCTTAGCAAAAGAAGCAACATTACCACAATTAGAACCAGAAGGGCAGGCAGGCTCAGTCTGCCCTCGGTATAATAGGTAATCATGGTTAAGGTCAATAGTCCCGATACCACCAGGACTGAAACCCTTAACCAGCGCTTTCTCAGGCGAATAAAGGTTGCCACCGTCAGGGCAAAGGCAAGGAAGGTCAAACCAATCCACGGGGCAAAGTCCTCGATGTTCTGAAGCCAGTACGCTGGTAATTTATTTATCGGCTCAACCACCATGAACCAGCCGATAATGGTCGGCACCGGTAGCAGCATCAGCGAGGTATATAACCAGTCCCTCCTTATTGTCTTAACCGTAATGGAGTACAAAAGCCATAGTGCCAGCGGTAGATAGATAGCTATCGCCACCCAGGACCAGGCGTGGGGCAGATAGAGTAAGAGGAGACCAGCCGCCACCACCGGCAACAACGAATATCCGAGCCAGGGGAAAAGCCAGGCCGGCTTACCCCGCCACCAGCCATAGACCGCCATACTGAGGACCAGCACCAGCGTACCCAGCAGCCAGCCAATACCCCGCCACCAGCTCACGACAAACAACAGCCCGAAAAGCATGTGGGGCATGGCGGCCAGTAACGCCTGAGTCCAGCTACCCTGGCTATGGGCTTCGTATATCTGGCGGGCTAACAATTTAGCCGAGCCTAAAAGCTTAAGACAGGTATTAGCCGCTTCCTCCTCCGATAAGCCGGTTTCCTTTAACTCCTGGAGTTCGTCCTCAATATGCGTCTCCAGCTCGTGGATAACCTCGCTCTCCATGGAGTGGTCAAGCCTCAGGTTCTCCCTGACACTATCAAGGTAATGACTGAGGGCAGTTACCACTTCTCCTCCTCATCGTAGTCAGACGCCGGCTGAATAATCAGGTTCATGGCAATCAGAAAGTCCCGCCACTGGCCCCTCTCAGCCACCAGGCTACGGAGCCCCTTTTCCGTGATGTGATAGTACCTTCTCTGCCGCCCATTGGGTAGTCCCCGCCATTCGCCCCGGATTAAGCCCGCCTTCTCCAGGCGGTGGAGGGCGGGATAGAGGGTGCCCTCCTTAAACTTAAAGTAACCCTGGCTTCTACTCTCAAGCTCCTTAATAATCAAATACCCGTACGTCGGTTGCTGCTCGATGAGACAAAGAAGCAGGGAATCGATACTACCCTTGATGAACTCTCGCCGTTGTGCCATTTAACATACCTCGCTTATCATAACACCTAGTAACACTATGTATAATATAGCATAATGTAGCATATACTATCACCTTTTGCAATAGGTAATTATTTATTAACCTCACCCCCTTTTCACCCTAAAAAATCTGTGATTTTTCAGGGAACCCGCTTTAGTTTCATATGGTAACCTCACCCCCTGTATCCCCCTCTCCTTTCTAAGGAGAGGGGGAAGGTTTTTAAAAAGAGGGGCTGGCGCCCCTCTTAAACACCCCACTTAAAACAAGAGAAAGGAATACAATCCCTCTCTAGCAAAGCAGAGGTTTAAGGGCAAAGCTTAATGGGCGGGTGGTATATGC
>CAYWCO010000065.1:0-6599 GCA_964456815.1 uncultured Dehalococcoidales bacterium
ATTTGCCTCTGGCTGAGCGCAAACGGCTGGCGCAGAAGGCTTTCCAGCACGTGGCTGTCTATGATACCGCCATCTCACAGTACCTCAGGCGGGATATGGAAGGCTTCCCCGAGGATATGACCGTCGCTCTCAAGAAACGCTACGGGCTGCGCTACGGTGAGAATCCCCACCAGCCGGCCGCCTTCTATGCCGAACCGTTGGTGGGTGGTGCAGTGGATACCGGCATCACCTGGGCGGAGCAGCTGGGGGGCAAGGAGCTTTCCTTTAATAATATCTTAGATGCCGATGCTGCCTGGGGGGCGGCAACTGATTTTGCAGCGCCAACGGTGGCTGTTATCAAGCATACTAACCCCTGTGGGCTGGCAAGCCATGAGAATATTGCCGAAGCCTACCGGCGCGCCTTCAGCGGCGACACGGTAGCCGCCTTCGGCGGCATTGTTGCTTCCAACCGGGCGGTTACACTGGCTATGGCTCAGGAGATAAAGCCCGTCTTCTACGAAATAGTCATTGCCCCCGAGTATGAGCCTGAGGCGCTAGAGCTGTTAAAGAGCAAGAAGGACTTGCGTATCCTTGTCGCCAAGCTGCCACCGGGTTACGGCAAGATTTTATCTGGGGCGGGCTACCTTGATTTCCGCAGGGTAAAGGGCGGCTTTTTAGTCCAGAATTCAGATTCCCTGCCCGAGGAGGGCGTCAACCTGAAGACGGTAACCAGACGCCAGCCAACGCCAGAGGAAATAAAGGACCTGCTCTTTGCCTGGAGGGTGGTCAAGCATATAAAGTCTAACGCCATCGTGCTGGCTAAGGATAAGACGCTTCTGGGGATGGGGGCGGGGCAGCCCAGCCGCATTATAAGCGCCCATATAGCTATAGAAAAGGCTGGAGACAGGGTTTCGGGCAGTGTTCTGGCTTCGGACGCTATGTTCCCCTTCCCCGACGTGGTTGAAGCGGCAGCCGCAGCCAAGGTAACGGCTATCATCCAGCCCGGCGGCTCAATTCGGGACGAAGACTCAATTAAGGCTGCTGACAGGTATAATGTGGCTATGGTCTTTACCGGTGAAAGGCACTTCCGGCATTAGGGGGTTTTTGAGGTGTTAGTAATCTCAAGAAAGCAGGTTGAGAATCTCATCAAAAAGCTGGGTGACCCGGCAAAACTTGATGAGTGCCGCGATGAGGTGAAAAAGATGCTGGAGATAAAATCGACCCTGCTGTGGAGGGCAGATTGCTCTCAGCCTTGCTGCGGCTCTTTTGAGGGAATTAAGACCTGCCTTACCTCGGAGGTTCAGGTTATAGAGGACGTGCTCGATGCCTTGGACGAGGGTAATGTTTCCCGGGCATCATCCCTGCTCACTGAGTATATGGGCTATCTTGAGTAATCAGGCGGGAAAGCGAGGCGGACTATGGCTGATGCAGTTTTAGTTTCTGATATGCTCCGGGGCTTTCTGGAGGAGGGCTATCCCTTGTATTGCGGGGAGAGGGCGCGGCGCATAATCCCTAACGTTCAGCGTCTGCTGGAAAGGGAGCTTGCCCGGGGCTCCAGGGTTTTCTTCCTCTGTGACCACCATGACCCCGATGACCCCGAGTTCAAGATGTTCCCTCCCCACGCCATTGAGGGCACTGCCGAGGCTGAGGTTATCCCGGAGTTAGCTAAGTATAAGGGCGAGATAATACCCAAGAAGACCTTCAGCTCGTTTTTTGATACCCCGCTTGAGGAGAAATTAAAGAAGCTGAAGCCGGAGAAGGTAGTTGTCTGCGGGGTGTGTACTCACATCTGCGTCTTATCGGCGGTGTCTGATGCTAGAATACGCGGTTACGAGGTGGAGGTGCCGGTTGACTGCGTCGCCTCTTTTGATGAGAAGGCGCACCACTTTGCCCTGGATTATATGGAGGGGGTATTGGGGGCTAAGCTGGTTACCCCCCGGGTCAGCCGGGCTAAGCCAGCCAAGTTTGACCCCTCTGAGGCTGTCCTCTCCGGGGAGACGGCTGATGTCTACTTCGTGCGCACTGTGGATATATTGCGCCGCGAGGGGCTTAACCCGGTGGCGACTATGGAGGTATTCGCCGGCAGGGGAGGGGTGCTCTGCGGCATAGATGAGGTCAAGGCTCTACTCTCCCGTGTTTTGCCCAAGGGTAAGAGTGAGGTCTGGGCTCTGGCTGAGGGTGAGACCATGTCGGAGAAAGAAGTAGTATTGCGTATCACCGCCCCCTATCAGAGCTACGGCATGTATGAAACGGCGATAGACGGTATTTTAGCCCACTGCAGCGGTTGGGCGACTGCTGCCAGGGAGTGCGTCGAAGCCGCCCGGGGAATAC
Source organism: uncultured Dehalococcoidales bacterium (assembly GCA_964456815.1). Lineage (GTDB taxonomy): Bacteria > Chloroflexota > Dehalococcoidia > Dehalococcoidales > BS750m-G39 > CAVTZP01. The sequence goes on from CAYWCO010000065.1 coordinate 2,311, forward strand.
CCGTCATCAGCTTCGGTGCCCGCCATGTCCATCCCTCAGTGGCGGGGTTAATGGATTACGCGGCTGTTGTTGGCGGTTGCGTTAGCTGCTCCAGTGTCGCCGGGGCGAAGCTGGCTGGTATTGAGCCGTCGGGGACTATACCCCACGCCCTGATTTTGATTATCGGGGATACGGTTAAGGCTACCTTAGCCTTTGATAAGCATATGCCCGCAGGTGTTCCCCGCGTTTCCCTGGTTGATACCTTTAAGGATGAGGCGGAGGAATCGGTTCGGGTGGCTCAAGCTCTGGGCGAGAAGCTCAGTAGTGTGCGTCTTGATACCCCGTCGGAGCGGGGCAGGGTCACCCCCGGACTGGTCAGGGAGGTCAGGGCAAGGCTGGGTTCGGCTGGCTTCAAGAAGGTAAAAATCTTCGCCAGCGGCGGCATTGATGTTGAGCGCATCAAGCAGTTTATTGGGGAAGGGACGCCGGTTGACGGCTTTGGCGTCGGCAGCTATATCAGCGGGGCAAAGCCCATTGATTTTACCGCCGACCTCCATGAGATAGAAGGAAAACCTATTGCCAAGAGGGGCAGAATCCCCGGCATCACCCCCAACCCCAGGCTGAAGCGTATAATGTGAGGTTTTTCTACCTCACCCCCTTAGTCCCCCTCTCCTTCAAAGGAGAGGGGGAAGGTTTTTAAAAAGAGGGGCAAAGCCCCTCTTAAACACCCGATTAAACCTGACTCTCTTTAATCTACCCGTTTAAATTCTAGGCGTAAAACCTTCTTGGTATTTTCTGTTACCTTTGCCCGCTCGTCTATGCGCCAGCCAACCACCCATATAATATGCTCCGCTGAGCAGACAATGGGGACTCTTTGCCGCCAGGCGCGGGGGATTTTGGCGTCTATCATGAACTCATTTAGTTTCTTGGGCTGGCCCAAGCCCAGTGGCTGGAACCTGTCCCCCGCCCGCCGATGCCGCACCACCAGCTTATCGCCGGTCTTGTCAAGGTCAAGGCAGGCGGTAAGATTATTTTTTATTAACCCCATCCCCTTTGTCCCCTTCCCCTTATTAAGGGGAAGGGGAGTTATAGTTTCCGAAGGGGTTAATGCCCCTTCGGGCTTCCCTTTTACTATGGAGGGGTCTATGATGCTCGCCTCTATGCGCCAGCCGGGGAACAGGGTTTTTCCGGGTATCCTTAGCTGAAACTCGCCGTCTAAGATGGGGAGTGGGGATAGGGCGGTGGGGTCTGAGGCTAATAGATATCTATCGTATTCTACGGAGAGGGTTAGACCCTGGGGGAGGCTGAATCTTTTCCCCGCCGGCTTATTTAGCGCCGACATCATTTCCTCAATATGGCGCATCTCAATGTCCTTGGCGCTGCCGAGCAGCCTTTCCGCCGCCGCCCGGAAAAGGTATCGCTTCAGGGCGGGGGGCAACGAGTCAAACCTTTCCTTGTCTAGAACGATGGTTTCCCCCGCTTCCTGGGCGACCTCGTCCCACAGCCGGGCAGCTTCTTTATCCAGAAAGGCGATGTCATCGCTGGCAATCCGGGCGGTTCGGAGCAGGGCTTCACCGATGCCGGGGTTGTAACCCTTAAGCAGGGGCAAAAGCTGGTGGCGAATCCTGTTTCTTAACGGCGAGAGGGAGACGTTTGAGGCGTCAATCCTGGGCTTAAGCTCATGGCTCTGGCAGTAGTCTTCTGTCTCGCTGCGGCTTACTTCTAGCAGTGGTCTTATGATAGTGATGCTGCCTGTTTCTGATTTCAACTCGCTGCGTGGTTGAAGCCCGTGCAGCCCCCTGGTTCCCGTCCCCCGGATGAGGTGCATCAGTATCGTCTCTACGTGGTCATCCCTGGTATGCCCCGCCGCCACCCGCTCGGCGCCGATGGAGCCTGCCACCTCAGCCAGGAAGCTGTACCTTACCTCGCGGGCGGCTTCTTCCAGGGAGAGGCGTTTTTGGGCTTGGTAGCCCTTTACCTCCCGCCCTTCTATGGTGGCGGGGATACCCAGTTGGCGAGATAGCTCGGAAACATATTTAGCGTCCGCCTCAGACTCAGCCCCACGGAGCTGGTGGTTGAGATGGGCCACATGCAGACTTACCTTTAGCTCCTTATGGAGCCTGGCTAGAATATGCAGCAGGCATACTGAGTCCGGGCCTCCGGATACCGCCACCACCAGCTTTTTGCCTGAGATTAGCTGGTGCTGCCGGATGAAACCTATTACTCGCTGCTCAAGCGGGTGTTGACTTTCTCCCTTCATCCTCCCCCTAGCTTGTCTTGAGAATTAGCTTGGTGCGGTGTATTGATTTTGGATGATTGGCAAAACCCAGGGCGGCAGCCACCTGCTCCGGTCTTCCCGAACCGGTATTATCGCAGCGTAACCTCATGCCTATGGTACAAGAGCCTTTGTGCCACTGAATAAGCCACAGCTTGTCAATTAGCGCCCTCAGGTCGTAATTTCGGGTGCCGGTGTCCCTTTCGTGGTGCCAGGGCAGTTTCTTTGCCGCTAGCAGGGAGGCAAGGGCTGAGTCTACATCCGGCTTGTCCCTTTCCGTTTCTATCTGGACCTCGTATTCGCTGTGGCTGACCTGCGATTGCAGTGAGGGCATGGTTGGGGCTACCGCGTAGACCTGCAGTATCTTGATGCCGGGGGGCAATTGCTGGTTTACAGCATTGGTGAAGAAGTGGGGGGAGACCCACTTGCTGCAGGAGACATCCATTAGCTCAGCCTGGCTGGTTACCCCCACCTGAAGGGGTGCGGCTAGCGATATCCTGGGGTGGGGGCTGAATCCCTCGCTGTAAGCTAGGGGTATCCCGGCTCGGTGCAGGGTTCTTTGCCACAGGCGCATTATATCTAAGTGTGAGATGAACTTTATCTCTTCCTCTCGGCAGAATCTAACCCGCAGACGCTGCATGCCCTTCCTTGGTCACCAGGATTTTTTCGATTTTCAGCCCTTTCATTTCAGTTATAACCAGCTTCAGGCCCTTATACTTTATCTTCTGACCGCGTTTCGGTATCTTCCCAAGGAGGTTGAGAACAAAGCCGGCTACGGTTTCGTAGTCACCGGGGGGCAGGTCTAATCCCATCTCTTCGTTGGCTTCCTCAATGCGCATCCCGCCATCGACTTGGAAGGTATGCTCGTTTAGTGTCTCATATTCTTTTTCTATTGCCGCCAGCTCATCGCCTACAGGACCGACGATTTCCTCCATTAGCCGGCTGAGGCTGACTATTCCGGCGGTGCCGCCGAACTCGTCAACGACCACCGTCATGCGGTAGTTCTTGTCCCTCATCTCGGTAAAGAGCTCGCTGATTCGCTTCGTCTCCGGGGCAAAGTATGCCGGGCGAATCAGGTCATCAATGACACCCTCGCCACTGGTAGTCCCCTTCGCCTGAGCCATAAGCACATCCTTTACCGAGAGGATGCCGACCACATTGTCCATCTTGTCCTCATATACCGGGAAGCGGGATAGCGGCGATTGTGTGTAAAGTTTGAGGAAGTTGGCTAGCTTGGTCCCCTTCTCCACCCATACCACCTCGGTGCGGGGCACCATAACTTCCTTGACCGGGTTGTTGCCAAACTCAAATACATTGTGCAGCATCTCCGCCTCTTCCTTCTCTAAAGTCCCCTCCCTGTGCCCCACTGATATCATGGTTCGGATTTCCTCCTCGCTTGCCAGAGACCTGGGTACAGGCGTCCCGCCAAAAATTTTGCTAAATCCTGAGGCAATCCAGCTCAGCACAACCACAAACGGGGTAAATAGCCATGATATTGCCGCTATCGGTTGGGCAAAGGCCAGGGATAACTTCTCGGCATGCCGGGTGGCTATGGTCTTGGGGGTGGTTTCACAAAACACAAGGAGAATGATGGTTAAACCTATAGTGGCAATGAGGATGCCCCACTGCTCCCCCCAGATGCGGATGGCTAGGAAGGTAGCTAAGGCAGTAGCCGCAATGTTGACGAAGTTATTACCCAGCAGGATGGTTGAGAGGAGCTTTTCCGGTCGCTCCACCATCTTAGCTATTCGCTTTGCTCCTCTGACCTTGGTGTTGACCAGCTGCTCAATCCTTATCCTCTGTAATGAGATAAAGGCTGTCTCCGAACTGGAGAAGAAGGCTGAGAGCATGAGACAGACGATAAGAAGCACCAGGTAGAGCGTTTCAATGCCAGACATATGGCATCACCTCAATCTTATGATTTACTGAATTAGTCTCTTTTTGTCATCATAGCATTGGCTAGTAGGTGTGTCAAAGCAGTTCTTGAGGTTATTTAGCAACTCCTCCCCCTCCCCGTTTTTAGCATGTGTTTTTC
>CAYWCO010000066.1:0-6364 GCA_964456815.1 uncultured Dehalococcoidales bacterium
CCCTTGACAATAGCCTGTATAATATGAGGAGTATAAAAAATTTAGGAGGGGGATATGAAAGTCAAGACTATCGCCATCATTAATATAGTCCTTGGGGTGTTGGTCATTGCTTCCTTTATGTGCCCTACCTGTTGTCCAGAAATCCTGTTCGGGGCCCTGGTCTTAGCTTTCGGCATCGTGCTTTTAGTAAAGCCGAAGAAGTGACCTAGGCAGTTGTCGTAATAAGCTCTTTGAGCTTTATAGTTAGTTTCTCTAGCGGCACAAGCTCAGCTTCCTTCTGAGAGCGCCGCTTTATCTCCACGCTGTTTTTCTCCAAGGTACGTGGGCTTATTGTTACCCTCACCGGTATCCCCAGAAGGTCGGCGTCGTTGAACTTTACCCCCGCCGATTCTTTGCGGTCGTCAAAGAGGACTTCCAGACCCTCTGCCTCTAACTCGGCATAGAGGCTTTCGGCGGTAGCGGACACCTTCTCGTTTTCCATAGATAGCGGGCAGAGATAAACATGATAGGGGGCGATGGACATTGGCCAGATAATGCCCTGAGCGTCGTGGTTCTGCTCTATAACCGCTGCCAGCAATCGGTCAAGCCCGATGCCGTAGCATCCCATGATGATGGGGTGAGCTGCGCCACCCTGGTCAATAAAAAGGGCGCCCAGCTTTTGACTGAGGAAGGTGCCGAGCTTGAAGACGTGCCCCACCTCAATGCCGCGGGTGGATAATAGCTTGCCCTTGCAACTGGGGCACTCCTCCCCGGCACGAGCCTGGGCGATGTCTATCACCAGGTCAGCCTTAAAATCTCGGGGGTAGTTGACATTTCTGAGGTGGGTCTCTGGCTTGTTGGCGCCGGCGACAAAATTTGCCCCCAGGGTTATGGAATCGTCGGCGATGATTTTAATGCCCTTTATGCCTATGGGCGATGCCGCCCCGGCGACAATACCGGCTTTTATAACCTCAGCCTCGGTGGCGAGGTGGAGGTCAACGCAGCCCAGGGCGTTCTTCAGCTTGACCTCGTTTACCCCAATGTCCCCCCTGATGACGACGAAGACCAGCTTGCCGTCGGCGATATAAAATACGGCTTTGAGGGTGTGGCTCTTGGCTATCTTGAGGAAGTCGGCTACCTGCTCAATGGTGCTGGCGCCGGGGGTGGCGACCTCTTCAACGGGCAACGGCTCCCCGCTTTCTATTTTGCCCTTTTTGCTCTCCGCCTTCTCCACATTGGCTGCGTAGTGGCACTTCTCGCAGTAGATAATCTCGTCCTCCCCGCCCTCGGTGACAACCATGAACTCGTGGGACTCCTTGCCGCCGATGGCGCCGCTGTCAGCCTCAACCAGCAGGCTGGGCAGCCCGCAGCGGTCGTAGACATTTTTATAAGCCGTGAGCATCTTGGCGTAGCTCCGGTCCAGCCCCTCTTCATCGGTGTCAAAGCTGTAGAGGTCTTTCATTAAGAACTCGCGGACTCTGATTAAGCCCCCTCTGGGGCGGGGCTCGTCGCGGAACTTACTCTGGATTTGATATAGGAGCAGGGGCAGGTCGCGGTAGCTCTGGACGTTATACTTGACCAGCTCGGTGATGACCTCTTCGTGGGTTGGGCCCAGGGCTAGTTTGCGCTCCCTGCGGTCAGTGAGGGTGAAAAGCCCCTTGCCGAAAGCCTGGTCTCTCCCCGTTTTCTGCCACAGCTCTATGGGCTGGAGGACGGGCATAGATAGTTCCTGCCCCCCCGCTTTATCCATCTCGTCGCGGATGATATCGGCTATTTTCCGGAGCACCCGCCACCCCAGGGGCAGGTAGGAATAGACGCCAGCCGCCACCTGATGAATCATCCCCGCCCTCAGCAGTAGCCGGTGGCTGACTGTCTCCGCCTCAGCCGGCGTCTCTCTTTGTGTCTTACCGAAGAGCTTTGATAGGCGCATCGCTTTTGAAGGGTCTTACCACTTCGTAATAAGCTTACCTTCCTTGTCCTTCATGAGTCCGGCAACGGCATATATAAAGTCAATGAGTGCCCAAATCCCAACCGCGCCAAGAAAGAAGAAACCAATCCCAAAGATCCAGAAAGTTGACCATCCTATAATGCTTAAGACGAGCATCACAACTGCCGTTCCGGTCTTACCCAGATAGAATCGGTGAGCGCCAAGTGAGCCGAGAAACCACGCAAGCAAGGTAACTGCAAGTCTTGATTTTGATGAAACCGCCATTTTTGTTTTCCTCCTTTTTCTTGTTGTTTGGAGTTATTGTGTATTAAACCACATTGGGGAGGTTTATTCTAGGGGTCTATGATTTTATCTACCTCACCCCCTTTTAAAACCTCTCCACCTCCGCCATAAGCGCGGTTATAAAGTCCTTCTCCTGAATAGTCTTAATCTTCCTGCCCTTCTTAAACAAAACGGCTCTGCCCTTGCCGCAGGCGATGCCGATATCGGCGTCCCTGGCTTCTCCCGGCCCGTTGACCACGCACCCCATCACCGCCACCTTGAGCGGCTTGGTAATCTTCATTAGCTCCTTTTCCACCGCCTCAGCCAGTTTTATGATATCAACCTCAGCCCGCCCGCAGGAGGGGCAGCTGACCAGGACGGGGCCGTGCTGGCGCAGGTTCAGGCTCTTCAGGATTTCATAGCCGGCAATGACCTCTTCCCTGGGGTGGGCGGTGAGCGAGACCCGGATGGTATCGCCGATGCCCTGGTAAAGAAGGTTGCCTATGCCCACCGTGCTGCGGATAACGCCTGTCCTTGGTGTGCCGGCTTCGGTAACGCCGAGGTGGAGGGGGTAGGATATCTTTGGGGCGATGCCCTGGTAAGCCTCAATGGTGGTGGGGACGTCAAAGGCTTTCAGCGAGACCTTTATAAGGTCAAAGTCCAGGCTTTCCAGCAGTTTTATCTGATTTAATACTGTCTCAACCATCTGCCCGGCGATGCTTAGCCTCGGGTTTTTGGGCTTGGGCAGGCTGCCGGCGTTTACCCCGGTGCGGATGGGGACGCCCCTTTCCCTGGCGGCTTGGACTATTTTTTTCACCTTTTCCGGCTCACTGATGTTGCCCGGGTTTAAGCGCAGCCCGTCAGCCCCAGCCACCAGCGCCATCAGGGCAAGGCGATAGTCAAAGTGAATATCGGCGATTATGGGGGTGGAGATGCCCTCCTTGATGGGCGATATTGCCTCGGCGGCTTCCATATCGGGCACAGCCACCCGCACCAGCTCGCAGCCGCAGTCCTCAAGCTCCTTTATCTGCCGAATGGTTGCCCTGACGTCTCTGGTGTCGGTCTTGGTCATGGACTGCACCACGATAGGGGCATCGCCACCGACGGTTACCCCGCCAATCTGAATCGGTTTAGAGCTTCGCCGTGGGTTCATGATATTAAACTGTCTCAACTTATAATACGTATTATATCCTGGTAGGTGATTACCAGAATCAGCGCCATCAGCATAGCGAAGCCGATGAGGTGCACCAGCCCCTCTGTCTTTGGCGCTATTCGCTTGCCCCGCCGCACCCACTCCAGTAGGACAAAAACAATCCTGCCCCCGTCTAAGGCAGGGAGGGGGAGGAGGTTGATTATGCCCAGGTTTATGCTGATAAAACCGGTAAGTTCCAGGAGTGGGCTAACCCCGGCTTTAGCCGCCTCACCGGTGATTTGGGCGATGCCAACCGGGCCTGTCACCTGGGGAAGGGTAGCCCCGATAATCCAGCTCAGCACCTCGTTCTTGAGCAGGACGAAGACCTCGACGCATTCGCTGACTCCCATAGGTATCGCCTCCCAGAAGGGGTAGTGTTGGCTAACAGTAGTCCTGTTTGCCAGGGCAAACTCAACGTCGCGCTCAATGCCCATCGCCCCCTCATTCTCAGGCGGCTTCCACCTCGGTATTAGTTGAAACTCCTCTGTAGTTGAGTCGCTGTGTTCGACCAGTATGGTAATTTCCTGCCCCAGGTTGAGGCGGGTGTAACGATGGAGTTCGCTAAAATTATTTATTGCCTTCCCATCTACCTCTAGGATTGTATCCCCAACTTCAATGCTGGCGCTGGCTGCCGGCGAGCCGGGATTTACTACTGCCACTACCGTTGGTTCAATTACCACGTTATGGGGAATCATAAAGGCGATGGAGAATAAGACCAGGGGCAGCAAGAGGTTCATTATTGAGCCGGCGCTGAGAACGACCAGCCTGGTGCCGACACCCTTGCCGGCGAAGCTCTTCGGTACCTTTGGGTCTTCCTCCCCCGCCAGCTTGGTGAATCCGCCCAGGGGTATAGAATTCAGCGAATATAATGTTTCCCCCCTTTTAATTCCGAATATCTTGGGAGGGAAGCCCACGCCGAACTCCTCCACCTTTATGCCGTAGGCTTTGGCGGTGGCAAAATGCCCCAGTTCGTGGGCAATAATAAGCAGCGCCAGAACGACCAGAAAGGCGACTATGGCAATTATCATCGCTTATCTCCCCCTAGGTTATCTCCACTAATCAGCTGCGTAACCCTTTCCCTGCCCCAGCTGTCCGCCGCCAGGATTTCCTCCAGTGCGGGGTGGGATATGGCTTTATGTCCCTCCAGCGCCTGCCCCACCAGTTTGGCGATATCAGTAAACTTGATGCGCCCGGATAAGAAAAGCTCAACGGCTACCTCATCGGCGCCGCAGAGGACTGCCGGATATGTCCCTCCCCTCCTTCCCGCCTCAACGGCGAGCTTGAGGCAGGGAAAGCTATTAAAATCAGGCGGCTCAAAGGTCAGCTCTTTGATACTCTCCCAGTCAAGTTTGGGGAGTTCGGGGTTGGGCAGGCGCTCAGGATAAGATAGGGCGTATTGAATGGGCAGGCGCATATCGGGGCAGCCTAGCTGGGCTTTAACCGAGCCGTCGCTGAACTCAACCATGGAGTGGATAATGCTCTGGGGGTGGACCAAGACAGCGATGCTTTCAAAGGGCATGTCAAAGAGCCAGCGGGCTTCAATTACCTCAAGCCCCTTGTTCATCAGGGTCGCCGAGTCAATGGTGACCTTTTTCCCCATCCGCCACGATGGGTGTTTCAGCGCCTGCTCTGCCGTAACCTTTTTTAGCCGGGCTGGCGAATAGCTACGGAAAGGTCCGCCGGAGGCGGTGAGGATAATCTTAGTCGGCTTCTCCTGCTCACCCTTAAGGCATTGCCATATGGCGCTGTGCTCGCTGTCAACGGGCAGAATCTTTGCCCGGTTTCGCTCTGCCTCAGCGGTGATAATCTCCCCGGCCATGACCAGCGATTCCTTGTTGGACAGGGCGATTATCTTACCGGCTCTTACTGCCGCCAGCGTCGGCTGGAGCCCCCATTTCCCCGAGGTGGCTATGACCACGATATCTACCTCAGGGTGGCTTGCCATTTCTTCCAGCGATAGGAACTCGTATTCGGCACCGGAGGGGCGAGCCTTTTTATCCTGAAAATAGACGGAGGAATAGATAAATCGTGGTTGGAACTGGCTGATTTGCCTGGTCAGCAAATCAAGGTTCTTCCCCGCCGCCAGCCCTATAATGCGAAAACGCTGGGGGTGGGCGCTAATTATTTCTAGGGTTTGACGACCGATGGAGCCGGTTGAACCGAGGACGGCTACCCGCTTTATATTGCCCATATAACGTAATAGTATACCACTACGCCGGCAAAGACAACGCTGTCTATCCTGTCCAGAAAACCGCCGTGCCCCGGAATTATCCGGCTCGAGTCCTTCACCCCCATGTTGCGCTTGAGCAGGGACTCCACCAGGTCGCCGAGCTGTCCGAAGATGCTGACCACTATGCCGAGGACTACCATCTGCCAGTAACTGATGGGTATCAGCAGGGTAAAGAGCAAGCTGGCTATAATGGCACCAAAGACGCCGGCGATGGTCCCTTCCCATGTTTTTCCTGGACTGATTCGGGGGGCAAGCTTGTGCCTCCCCCACGCCCTGCCGACAAAGAAGGCGGTGGTGTCAGAAGCGAAGGTGACGAACAGGGCGAAGAATACCCAGTTCCTGCCGTCGTCCAGGCCCCTTAGGGCTACAAAGTAGCTTAGTAGCCAGCCGATGTACAGGATTCCGGCTAAGGTCCACGCCCAGCCGATAAAAGCCCCCTCCTTTTTCGGGCGCCCGAGAAGCCAGATCAGGGACAGCGCCACGCCTGAGGTTAAAAGGAGTGGTATAAGAAAGTCATAGTTGAAATGGGGGCTTATGATAAAGAGTAGCGTCCAGAGCAGCCCGAAGTAGGTGAGCGGTGGTATCTTTGCTCCAGCCACCAGTTTGTAGAATTCAAAGGCAGCCAGCACCCCCCAGATAGCCACCAGAACGGTGAATGCGGGGAAAGGATATTCTGGTCGGGAAAACCAGACGGCAGCGATTAAGAGAGGAATGCCCCACAGCCCGGTTATAACCCTTTGCCTCAACATATAAT
>CAYWCO010000067.1:0-6344 GCA_964456815.1 uncultured Dehalococcoidales bacterium
GGTTGGGAAAAAGAACTTTCTATACCACGATGCTTAAAGCCGCCGGCACCACCCAGAAGGAGGCGGGGCACTCTCCCAGTAGTTCGCCATCGGCATAAACCAGTACCGGCTCCGGAGATTCAATGGCGATGTGTGTTGCCTTTTTCATCAAGAATTTGGGGTGATTAACATGGGTCCCCTTATATACCGTAGGCAGTTCTTTGAGCAGCTCAAACTTACCCATATCCCCCACGATTGCCAGATCAAGCAGGCTATCGCAGAGCTCAGCCTCAGGTGCTATATGCATTCCGCCGCCGAGGTAGCCGCCATTAGCTACCGCCACATTCAGCACCCGATGGTTCTCCACCTCGTCCCCCACCCTGACGACCACCGGTTTATTCTTATAGATGAACAGAGTTCTTAACAGCCCGGCCACATAAGGAATGGTGCCGCCGAAGAACTTGGGCAGGCGCTCGGTTTCTTTCACCACGGCAGCGTCAAAGCCGACGCCAGCGGCATTAACAAAGAAGCGCTGCAGGGTCTCCCCTTTACTCTGGTATTCAACAACGCCGACATCAATAGACAGCCTTCTGGAACTGGTGAGGGTGGAGCAGGCAGTGGCATAATCGCGGGAGATGCCAACCGAGCGGATAAAATCGCTGCCGGTGCCGGTGCTTATTATGCCAAGGGTGGTTCTGGCGGTGCCGGTAGAGCGGAGTATGCCGTTGGCGACCTCGTTTATTGTTCCATCCCCACCCACCGCCACCAGAAATCGGTAACCGTCGCTGGCGGCTACCCGGGCAAGCTCAATGGCATGCCCTGTACCCTCGGTATACTGAAAGTCAAAGGAGAGGCCGATGCGCTCTAATATCTTACTGATGATTGGCCACTTGCGGCGGGTGGAATAGGCTCCCGCCACCGGGTTAACAATTACCTTAACACGTGATGCTGACATTACATTACCTCAAAATAGAAGTAATCCATTTTACCATAAATGTCAAGCCAGATGGCTAGTCCAGGTAGTTTATCTGGGAGGAGGGTCTTGGCTTTATATTAACTGCTATGCCGGCTTCGCGGAAGAGGTCAGTAAACGAATTATCGTCATACCGGCCGAAGCTGACAAACCGCTTTATCTTGGCGTTGACCAGCATCTTGGCACACAGCACGCAGGGCGTATGAGTGCAATAGATAGTGCTCCCCTCAAGACTGACTCCGTGAAGGGCAGCCTGTATTATTACGTTCTGCTCAGCATGGATGCCGCGGCATATTTCGTGCCTTTCTCCCGAAGGTATTTTCATCTCGTCGCGGAGACAGCCAAGCTCAAGACAGTCCTGAAGCCCGGAGGGAGCACCGTTATATCCTGTAGCCAGGATATGTTTGTCCTTTACCGCCACCGCCCCGATATGATGGCGCCGGCAGGTTGCGCGTTCAGCCACCACTGAGGCTATTTTGAGAAAATACTCGTCAATATCGGGTCGGGCTAGTCTCTTCATCTTAGTTTGGAGATAACCTTTTTTGCTTCCCCCTGTAATTCCTCAAGAGAAGACTCGTTTATTATGGTGAAATCAGCCACGGCGATAGGCCCGCCCTTATTTATGTTCTCAAGCTCCGCCCTATCGCGGCTGATTGCTTCTTCCGAGTTCAGACGCCGGCTTGACCTTTTGCTCAGGCGGGCATACCTTGTCCTGGGTGATGACCATACTGCCACCAGATAAAGGTCTTCCCCGTAGCGTTCCTTGAGATAGGTATATTCCTCCCAGGAGTAAAGACCGTCGATGACAACATCCGAACTTTTTAGCGCCTCTTTAATTCGGGGGAGATTAAGCTCGGCATAGGCAGCCATGCCGCGCTCTTTTCTCAGGAGCTCCCTGACCAGACGCTCATTTTCCTCGCTTGGCTTTAGTCCCCGCTTTTTCATCCCCTCATCGGTGAGGTCGCCGAATCTTATCCTGGTAAAGCCGCTTTCCTCAAATACCCTTGATACCTCCGATTTGCCGGCGCCGGTCATGCCCACAATTGAGACCACTTTCACGCTCTCTACCTCTGGGATTTCATTATAAGAGAACAGTGGGTAAATAACAATAACCTGTGCTATAATCTATTTACATAAAAGAAAATGCCTAGGCGGATTAATCTAGCCAAGATAATAGAAAAGCAGCTACCCGCCGAGCTGGTCAACTTTATGTGGCTTGCCGGCGAGATAGCCATGACCCGTCAGGAGAGGGTGTACCTTGTTGGTGGGGTGGTCCGCGACCTGCTCCTGGGGCAGCCCAACCTTGACCTTGACCTGGTGGTGGAGGGGAATGCCATAGAGCTAGCCCTGCAGCTAAAGGAAGCTAACGGCGGGGACATCACCACCCACCTCCGTTTCAGCACGGCGAAACTGCTATGGGACAGGTGGAGCGCCGACTTCGCCACCGCCCGCCTGGAGACCTACGATAAGCCCGGAGCCCTGCCCAGGGTGACGCCGAGCTCAATTGATGACGACCTCTCCCGCCGTGATTTCACCGTCAATGCCATGGCTGTCCACCTCAACCCCGGCGACTACGGCAAGCTGATTGACCCCTGTGGCGGGCGCAGCGACCTCAAGAAGAAGGTTATCCGCGTCCTCCACGAGAAGAGCTTTATTGATGACGCCACCCGCATCTGGCGGGGGCTGCGCTATGAGCAGCGGCTTGATTTCCGTCTGGAAAGAAAGACTCAGAGTCTGCTCAAGCGGGACGTGGATATGCTGGATACCATCAGCAGCGACCGCATACGCTACGAAATTGAGTGCATACTGCGGGAGAGATACCCGGAAAAGGTTCTTCTCCGCGCTGAGGAGCTGGGGGTGCTGGTAAAGCTTCACCCGGCGCTCAAGGGTAACGGCTGGCGTGAGGAAAAATTTGCCCAGGCCCGGCAGCTGACCTCCCCTCACTCACCGGAAATAGGGCTCTATCTAGCCCTCATTGCCTATCCCTTGAATGATGAAGAAGCGGAAAGCCTCATATCGCGCCTTAACCTGCCCAAGTCTCTGGCGCAAACGGTCAGGGATACCATCACCCTTAAGGACAAAATCAGGCTGGTGACCATCCCCGGGCTCTCGCCGAGCAGTATTTATAACTTCCTTGACGGCTACTCCGCCCAGGCTCTGGTGGCAAATTCCCTGGCTACCGAGTCCCCCACCGCCAGCCAGAATATCCGCTACTTCATCAGCAAGCTGAGGCATGTTGAAGCCTCGCTCAGCGGCGATGATTTAAAGCGAATGGGTGTTGCCCAGGGTCCTCAGGTCAAGGAGGTGCTTGAGCTGCTGCGCGAAGCCAGGCTGAACGGGAGGGTAACCACCAGGGAGGGGGAGGAGGAGTTAGTCAGAAGGTGGCTGGCTGAAAGAGAGGGGTGAGGTCTCAGCGAGATAACACTCCATCCCTTGCTGTTTACAGCGCGTATATAAATCCTCTGCCTCAGCCCTGTCCTCTACCAGAGTAAACAGCGCTGGTCCCGAGCCGGCGAGGTGGACGCTTGGGGCGCCGAGCTTCAGGAAGTGCCCTTTATAGACCTCCAGCCCGGGGAACTGCTCAAAGGCGACATTCTCAAAGGTGTTGAACAGCATTGACGGCTTAAATTCCCTGCCCTCTTTTAGCGCTTTTATGAAATTTTCCGTAATCTTGCCGTCGGTGTAGTGGCTGGGCTTCAGGCTGGCGTAGAGTCGTTTTGTCTTCTCCGCCATGTGGGGGAGGGGAGGAATCATCAGCACGACCCACCGCTGGGGCAGGGGTGGTAGCGGGGTTATTATCTCACCCCTCCCCTCCGCCAGCGCCGTGCCGCCGTAAAGAAAGAAGGGTACGTCTGAGCCCAGCTTTAGGGCAAGCTCAGTCAGTTCCTTTAGTGATAAGCCAAGTTCCCAGAGCCTATTAAGCCCGTATAGTATGGCGGCGGCGTCACTTGAGTCCCCACCCAGCCCTGCACTTAGCGGGATACGCTTGGTGATTTCTATTGTTGCCCCCTTTGAGCAACCGGTTGTCTCCTGAAGAAGAGCGGTTGCCCGAGAGATGAGGCTCTCCGCCACCACCAGCTCCGGGTTATCGCAGCCGAACTTTATATTATGGCTTACCTGGAAACGAAGGCTATCGCAGAGGTCTATGGTCTGGATAAGGCTGCGGATTTCATGATAGCCATCGGGGCGCTCACCCAGGACCTCAAGGGTCAGATTAATCTTTGCCGGTGCCAGAACGGTCAACATCATTCTTCCTTAAACACCTGCCGCAGCCGCGCCCACTCCTCAAGGCTCAGTGTCTCGGCTCGCCGCTGGGGCGCGATACCCGCCCTTTCCAGCAGGGATAAGACCTCAGCCTTTGACACCCCCAGCCCCTGAGCCAGGGAATTTAAGAGCTGCTTGCGGGGGGCGGTAAAACCAGCCCGCACCAGGTCAAAAAAGCTTCTCTCGTCAGCTACCGCCACCCTTGGCTGGGGGGAGGGCTCAATGCGCAGTATCGCCGAATCAACCTTGGGTGCTGGATAAAAGCACTGCGCCGGGACACGGCCTATTATCCTCGGTTCCCCGTAGAACTGGACGCTGACGCTCAAGAGGCTCATCTTGCCGGGCTTAGCCACGATAGCCTCCGCCACCTCCTTTTGCACCATTACAATCATTACCTTAGGTTTGGCTTGAGCCTCAAGGAAGTGGCGCAGCACGGGGGAGGTGATATAGTAGGGGAGGTTAGCCACCAGCTTGTAGCCGCTTGCCGGCTCAGTTATCAAGTTTTCGGGCTCAATCTTGAGCACGTCGTCGTTGATGATGGTAACATTATTAAGCGGAGCCAGGGTCTGCTCTAATGCCGCCGCCAGCTTATTATCAAGCTCAATGGCAATCACGCGGTGGGCTTTTTGAGCCAGCTCCCGGGTGAGGATGCCCAGGCCGGGGCCAACTTCAACAACGACATCGGTGGGGGTGAGCTCCGCCGCCGAGGTGATAAGCTTGAGCACCTCCCCGTCAATAAGGAAGTGCTGCCCCAGTCCCTTCCTCGCCCGGAGGTCAAACTGGCGCAGCAGCCTTCTGGTTTGGGTCAACAGTGAGCCAGTCATTTTACCCCCTAAGCCATGGCATAGCCGCCGTCTACGCTAATCGCCTGCCCGGTTATCCAGCTGGAGGTGTCTGAAGCCAGAAAGAGCACGGCATTGGCTACGTCCTCCGCCGTGCCCAGTCGGCGCAGGGGGTAGGCTTTAGCCATTTTATCTTTTACCTTGGGCGTCATCTTGTAAAACAGCCCCCCGCTCCGCCACATGCTTTCTGAGCCTATCTCTTCGTCGCTGGCCGGGGGGACCGTCCCCAGGCAGACCACATTGATGTTAAGCCCGTAGCGCCCGACCTCCCTCGCCAGCGACCTGGAAAAGGCGATAACCGCCCCCTTGGTGCCGGCGTAAACAACCTCTCTATACTCCCCAATCTTACCGGCGTCAGAGGCAAGGCTGATAATCTTGCCCCTTTTCTGGGCAATCATATGGTCAATTACCGCCCTGGTGCAGTTGATTACACTCCAGTAGTTGGTATCGACCTCTTTTACCCACTCCTCCCTGGGCTTCTCAACGAAGAGGCGGTCATATATCCACCCCACGCAGTTCACCAGGATATCCAGCCGCCCGAACTCATCCAGCGTCTTCTTCACCAGCGCCTGGCACTGCTCGGGGTCGGTTACATCGGTCTTGGTTACTATTACCTTGCCGCCCTGCTTTCGGGCTAACTCAGCCGTTTTCTCTGCCTGCACCTCATCTATATCGGCGATAACAACGTGTGAACCTTCCCCGGCGAAGGCTATGACTATGCCGCGACCGACGTTTGAAGCACCGCCGGTAACAATAACTGCTTTTCCTGCCAGTCCGAGCTCCATTAAGGCTAGCTACCTCCTGTCAATAATAAGCTTTTGGGATTGTCTAGCAACCGCAGAGTTCCGAAGCCTAGTATAAATTATTTTTCCAAAATAAAAAAATAATGATATGAATTTAATACAGGCCTGGTTTCCTTCACTATTCTAAATCTCTTTCTGAGTAATTTCCGGACTTTTTTAGCTGAGTAGTTTTTTCTACCCATTTCCCAATAATGTTCCCCAGAAAATTTAAAGCCAAAAAGAAAATAAGGTATGCTAAAGAATAAATTTATAAAAGGTTTTTTTAGAATTCTGCGACTTAGTGGAAATTTAAATGTAAATTCAATAAAAGCTGCGGAATAAGGAATAGAAATAACAACATACTTCTTTGTAATTCTTTGTAATTCTCTTAAAGCTTTATCAACATCGTCCCATGGTAAATGTTCCAGGACTTCATATGCTAATATAACGTCGTAAGAATTATCTTTAAAAGGAAGCTCTCTGATAACTGAGACGTAAGCAGGT
>CAYWCO010000068.1:0-6096 GCA_964456815.1 uncultured Dehalococcoidales bacterium
ATTCTGACCCCCAGCAAACAGGGGTGGTACCAAAGTTGGTTACTGCCCTTAATATACAGGCTGAGATGATGGCTAATATCGTCAATAAATTCATAGCTCAAGCCAAAATAGTCTTGGCTGAGCATAATCCGGCTAATATGTTGCTTTTGCGCGGCTTCTCCCACCGGCCCAACATCCCCACTATGCCCGAGGTCTACAAACTAAAGCCAGCAGCCATTGCCGGCTATCCGATGTATCGGGGGCTGGCGAAGCTGGTCGGGATGGAGGTCCTGGAGACCGGCACCAGCATCGAGGAGGAGTTCGCTATCCTGAAGCAGCACTATAACGCATATGACTTTTTCTTCGCGCATATAAAGGGAACCGATTCCGCCGGTGAGGACGGCGATTTTGAGCGGAAGGTGGGGATTATAGAGAAGGTTGACAGCACTCTGCCCGCTCTAACCAGCCTTGAACCCGATGTCATTGTGGTTACCGGTGACCATTCTACACCAGCCTTGCTCAAAGGACATAGCTGGCACCCGGTGCCGGTACTTCTTTACTCCAGATGGTGTCGCCCCGATAGGGTAGAGGAATTCTCCGAGTCAGCCTGTGTTTCCGGCGGGCTGGGGAGACTAGCGGCGACCCACATTATGCCATTGGCGATGGCTAACGCCCTGAAGCTGACCAAATTTGGCGCCTAGGAGGCCAAAATGCGTGAACCTATGATTGCCGGTAACTGGAAGATGAACACCACCCTGGGCGAGGCAATAGAGCTTGTCGCCGGGATGCGTCCCGGGCTTGAGCAAATAAAAGGTGTGGAAAAGGTGATATGTCCTCCCTTTACCTCTCTAGCCCGGATAAAGGAGCTACTTAAGGGAAGCTCAATAAAACTGGGGGCGCAGAATGCGTACTTTGAGGAAAAGGGGGCATACACCGGCGAGATTTCACCCCTGATGCTGGCTGAACTTTGCGAGTTTGTTATTATCGGGCATTCCGAGCGCAGACACTACTTCAATGAGAGCGAGGAGCTTATAGATAAAAAGGTAAAAGCGGCGCTGAGGGTTGGGCTAACGCCGATTCTATGTATCGGCGAGACCCTGGAGGAGAACGAGGCAGGGAAGACAGAGGAGGTATTAACCGGGCAGCTAGGCTCTTCTTCAGCCCGGATATACTATTCAGGCGGCTTAGTTTTAGCCTACGAGCCGGTCTGGGCTATCGGCACCGGCAGAGCAGCCAGCGGCAAGCAGGCGAATGATACCATCGCTTTTATCCGCCGGCGTATATCAGGGCAATATGGCAAGGGGGTCGCCCAGGAGGTGCGCATCCTCTACGGGGGCAGTGTAACCTCGGCCAACATTGCCGAATTTATAAACCAGCCTGAGATTGACGGTGCCCTTGTCGGTGGCGCCAGTATAAAGGCAGACGAGTTTCTGGGCATAGTGAGACAGACTTCAGAAATCAAGCAAACAACATGAACCGTCTAGTGGCTGTAGTTGGTCCTACCGGTATCGGTAAGAGCAGGCTTGCTCTTCATCTTGCCCAGGCTTTTGACGGGGAGATAGTGAGTGCCGATAGCCGGCAGGTCTACCGTTATATGGATATCGGTACGGCTAAGTCCACCAAGAAAGAGCTTTCCCTCGTTCCCCACCATCTGGTTGATATCGTCAATCCTGACGAGGACTTCAGCCTGGCTCAATACCAGCAGCTTGCCTATAGGGCTATTGAAGATATTCAAGAGCGCGGTAAGCTGGCAATATTAGCTGGAGGCAGCGGGCTCTATGTATGGGCGGTGCTGGACGGCTGGAAGATACCTAAGGTGGCACCCGACCTCGAACTGAGGCATAGCCTGGAGGAGAAAGTAGCCAGGGTGGGGAAGGATGAGCTTTATCGTGAGCTGGCTCAGGTTGACCCGGTGGCGGCACAGAGGATTGACCCCAGCAACGTCCGCCGTATAATAAGGGCTCTTGAGGTGCATAGAGGTGCCGGAGTGCCCTTTTCCCAGCTTCAGCTTAAAGCAAGACCGTTATCCAGTGCCCTGATAATAGGCCTGACCGCAGACAGGGCGGAACTATACCGGCGGATTGACCTGAGGGTGGACGAAATGATAAAGCGGGGTCTGGTTGATGAGGTCAGGGAGCTGCTGGACAAGGGCTATGATTTCAGCCTGCCGGCTATGTCCGGTATAAGCTACAGGCAGATTGGGATGTATCTTAGGGGTGAGCTGACCCTGGCTGCTGCCACCCAGCAAATCAAGTTTGAGACCCACCGCCTTGTCCGCCACCAGTATAGCTGGTTTCGGCTAAAAGATGATAGAATAGAGTGGTTTGATATAGATAAGGGGACAGATTCCCGAATCAAGGCACTGGTTGCCAGGTTTACAGGTAACAACGATGAGATTCACCAAGCTGCAGGGGTCAGGAAATGACTTTGTACTAGTGGAGGCTGAGGAAGCACAGCGCGATTGGTCTAAGCTGGCGATAGCTATGTGTGACCGCCACTTCGGTGTTGGCGCTGACGGCTTGTTGCTGGTTTTACCTTCAGAGGTTGCCGACCTTAAAATGCGGGTCTTTGACCCTGACGGCTCCGAGGCTGGCGCCTGCGGCAATGGCTTGAGATGTCTGGCTGAATACGCCTCTAAAAAGGGGCTAATTAAGCCGACTTATCAACTGTCGGTGGAAACAATATCAGGCATAAGGAAGATAGAGCCTCAGGAAAAGAGCGGGCAAGATAATTTCAGGGTTGGTATGGGGGAGCCAAAATTTAGAGCCAGTGATATCCCGGTAGTAATAGAGCCGGGCAGGGAAGTAGTTGACATAAAGTCAATGCTGAGTTATCCTATTACTGTAGAGGGCACTGAGTTGCGCCTCAACCTTATCTCGATGGGAAATCCGCACGCCGTTTATTTCTGGCAACGCCCGGTATCCGATTTCCCATTATCCCAACTGGGGCCGGAGGTAGAACGCCTGCCAATATTTCCCGAGCGGGCAAATTTTGAGGTTGCCAGGGTGGTGGACGAGAGGCAGATAGAAGCCCGCGTCTGGGAGAGGGGAGTAGGGGAGACATTGGCCTGCGGCAGTGGCGCCTGTGCCATAACGGTTGCCGCCCAGCTATACGGTTATACAGGCAGTGAAGTCGATATAAAGTTACCCGGGGGTGTATTACAGGTGGCTTGGGATGGGGTGGGGGAGGTGTTTCTTAGCGGCCCGGCGGAAATAATATTTGATGGAGAATGGCCCGATGAGATTATCAAGACGGATTGAATATTTACCCCCTTATCTTTTCGTGGAGATCAACAGGAAGATTGCCGAGAAAAGGGCTGAGGGCAGCGAGGTGGTTAGCTTTGCTATAGGCGACCCCGATATCCCCACGCCGCCTCATATAATTAAGAAGCTATGTGAGGCGGCACAGGACCCGGCTAATCACCGCTACCCTGAGACTGAGGGGCTACCCGAATTGCGCCAAGCAATAGCCGGGTGGTATAAAGAGCGCTTTGATGTTTCCCTGGACGCTGACAAGGAGGTTTTACCCCTCATCGGTTCAAAGGAGGGCATTGCCCACATCGCCTTTTGCTTTGTTGACTACAGAGACGTCGCCCTGGTGCCTGACCCGGCATATCCCGTTTATGCAATAAGTACCATGTTAGCCAGCGGGAATCCTTACTACCTGCCGCTTATGGAGAAAAATAATTTTCTGCCTGACTTAAACGCCGTACCGGCTTATATCCTGCAAAGGGCTAAGCTGTTGTGGATAAGCTATCCCAATAATCCCACTAGCGCTGTGGCTGACCTTGATTTCTTCAACCGGGTAGTTGAGTTCGCCCGCAAGCACAAGCTAGCGGTGTGCCATGACGGGCCATACTCGGAGGTTGCCTTTGACGGCTACCAGCCGGTTAGCTTTATGCAGGCGGATGGAGCTAAAGAGGTGGGGGTGGAGTTTCACTCCCTTTCCAAGACCTATAATATGACCGGTTGGCGCATAGGGATGGTGGTGGGCAACGGGGTAATGATAGATGCATTAAAAAGGCTCAAGTCAAACCTGGATTCGGGGATTCCGCAGGCTATCCAGCATGCCGCCATTACCGCCCTGACCGGTCCCCAGGACTGTGTCAAGGAGCATAACGATATCTACCAGAGGCGCCGCGATTTGATTATTGAGGTGCTGGATAACATCGGGCTAAAGGCTACGCCCCCCAAGGCAAGCCTGTTTATATGGGCTAAGGTCCCCAAGGGCTATACCTCGGTGGAATTTGCTACGGACTTGCTGGATAAGGTAGGAGTAGCGGTTACCCCGGGGGTGGGCTACGGCAAGCACGGCGAGGGCTATGTGCGCCTGTCATTAACCGTCCCCGATGCCACGGTAGTAAAGGGCTTGTCTCAGTTATCGGCGTGGCGGGATACCAAGAAAAACGTGAGAATGGGGAGTAGCTTTACATAAATAGGAGGGGCTATTACTAAAGGGGCAATTGCTACCCGGACACCGGAGAGGGCATTCCTGGTAGCTGTAATCAGCAAGCGGGATGCCAGCAGGTGGTCGGCGAAGGACTCACTGGCTGAGCTGGCTCAGTTGGCAAGCACGGCAGGGGCAAAGGTAGTTGGGGAGCTCATACAGCGTCTGCCCATGGCATCAAAAACTCACTATCTGGGCAAAGGCAAGCTAGCCGAGCTGCTGCCGCTGAAGGATAGCACCGGATATAACGTCGTCATCTTCGATGACGAGCTCTCGCCGCTCCAGCAGCGAAATCTGGAGGAAGCCCTTCAGGTAAAGGTGATTGACCGCGTAGCCCTGATTCTGGATATCTTCGCCCGAAGGGCCAGAACCCGCGAGGGGCAGCTGCAGGTTGAGCTTGCCCAGCACCAGTACCTTTTCCCTCGTCTTGCCGGTCAGTGGAGCCACCTGGAGAGGCTGGGGGGCGGCATCGGCACCAGGGGCCCCGGCGAGACCCAGCTTGAGACCGACAGGCGTCTTATTCAGCGCCGGATAAAGCGGCTTGAGGCACAGATTGAGGATATAAGAAAGCACCGCCAGCTATACCGCCAGCAGCGCCGCAAGGCCGGTATCCCCATAGTCGCCCTAGTCGGCTATACCAACGCCGGCAAGAGCACCCTGATGAACGCCCTTACTCATGCCGGCATCTTCGTTGAGAATAAGCTTTTTTCCACCCTGGACCCCACCACCAGGCGCCTGACCCTCCCTGATGGAAAGGGGGTCTTATTGAGCGATACCGTCGGCTTTATCCGTAAGCTGCCGCCTGCCATCGTCTCCGCATTTAAGGCAACCCTTGAGGAATTATCTGAAGCCGGCATGCTCCTGCACATAGTTGACATAACCTCTCACAACGCCTCGGAGCAATGCCAGACGGTGGAGGACATTCTGGCTGACCTTGAGCTTGAGAGCAAGCCCCGTATTACCGTGCTCAATAAGATTGACCTTTTGCTTGGTGAGAGTGGCGAGAACGGCGAGAGCCAGGACTGGGACGAAGACACGGCGCTAGGGTATCTTTCCAGTCAGTTTGGGCCGGCGGAGGAGAACGCGGTGCTGGTCTCGGCGACCAGGGGCTGGGGGCTGAGAGGGCTTCTAGCATCAATCAGCCGTATGCTGAGCCAAACAACGCAGTCTGTCTAGTGTGACGCGCTGTAATCAAAATCTAGGCGCCTAAGCGTGTCTATCAGTGTCTATACTAGTCCAAGTGCTCTTAGATAGGCGTTTCAGGTAGCTAAACCCACCTTATTTTTACCCCTTTTTGTGCTATACTTAAGACTTAAGCCAGGCGAAAGCACCATGGCGATAAAAAGTAAAATGTACAGGGTAAGGTGCCGGAGCTGCGGGAAGGAATTCACCGTACCTGGCATGGCATCGCCAGTACCGGAACATCCCCTTAAAGGTAAGGAAACAGCTTTTGGTGTATATTTGCCGTGCCCGGGTTCAACCCACGCTGGTATTCCTATAGGTACTGTATATCAGTGATTCAAGGATAGCCTAATTTAAGGATAGCCTAATTTAAGGTAACCCACCCCCTTGGTCCCCCTCCCTTGGTCAAGGGAGGGGGAAGTTTTTATAGAAGAGGGGCTTCGCCCCTCTTAAATGCCCAACTCTCTTTATTTAAGCATTGTTATTCTA
>CAYWCO010000069.1:0-6062 GCA_964456815.1 uncultured Dehalococcoidales bacterium
AACTATCAATGCGCAACTTTATGTGCTACCGGGATAGCGTGCCGCCACTCTACTTTGACGGCATCCATACCGCCTGCGTCTGCGGCAATAACGGCAACGGCAAATCATCCCTGATTGACGCCATGACCTGGGCGCTGTGGGGAAAAACCAGGGCTAAGAGCGATGACGAACTCGTTCACCTTGGGCAGACCGAGACGCAGGTTGAGTTTGACTTCGCCGTCGGCGAGCAAGGATACCGCATTATCCGCAAGCACGCCAGACCCAAGCGGCGGGGGCGCTCGGGGCAGAGCATACTTGATTTCCAGATAGCCACCGGGAACGGATTTAAGTCAATCTCAGGCGATAGCATAACCCAGACCCAGCAGAAGATTACCGGCGTCCTGCACATGGAATACGCCACCTTTATTAACAGCGCCCTTCTGCTGCAGGGTCGGGCTGATGAGTTCGCCACCAAACGTCCGGTTGAGCGCAAGCAGGTGCTGGCTGGCATCCTCGGGCTTGACTTCTATGACGAGCTTGAGGAACGGGCTAAGGAACTGGCAAAAGAGCAGGAAGCAGACGGGGTGCAGCTTGAGAGCGCAATCAAGGACATCAGCGATGAATTAGCCCAGAAGCCAGCCTACGAGGCGGAGCTGGAAGAGGCACAGACCAGCCTCAGCCAGATAGAAAGGGTAATAACCGAGCAGGAGTCCAGGTTAAGCAGCCTGAGGCAGGAAAAGGAAGCCCTGGAAAATAAGAAGCAGCAACTGACCCAGCTTGAGGAACACCTGACAACAACAAGGAGAGAACTTGAGCGCCGCGGAGAGGAAGTCAAACAATACCAGGCGCGCATCAAGGAATACGAGGAGCTTATCGCCCAGCGCCCGGCTATAGAAGAAGGCTATGCACAGCTAGCCGAAGCCAGAAAAGAGAACGACGAGCTGAACCAGAAGCTGGGGCTGCTGGTCAAACTAAAGGACAATAAAAGCCAGCTGGAGATGAATATTGAGCGGGCGCAGGCAGAGCTGATTACGGAGCACAAACTAGCCCAAGGCAGAATCAGCGAACTGGAAGCTGCCTCCCAGAAACTGCCCCAGCTCAAAAGCGAGCTACAGCAGGCGGAAGCCCAGCTGCGCCAGCTTGAGGAACAGGAAGAGACGCTAAATATAAAAAAGCAGACCAGCCAGGAGCTGCGAAAACAGGTTAACTATATAGAGTCCAGCCAGGTTAATCTGGAAAAGGAAATAGCCGAGATACAGGAAAAAATCAGCATCTTAACGGCTCAGCCGGAGGCTAAATGCCCCCTGTGTGAAACCGAACTGGGCAGCGATGGCTTAAAACGAATTGAAACAAAATATGCCGCCGACAGGGAAAGCAAAGCCGAGTCCGTAAAACTAAACCAGTTTGAGCTCGCCAGCAGGAAGACCGAGCTTGAGGCGGTGGAGGGGGAAATATCACAGCTGGAAGCGAGATTAAACCAGGAGAAAGCCTCGGCACAGGGGAGGGTCAGCCTGCTTAACCAGTCCGTAACTCAAGCCCAGGCAGCAGATAAGCAGCTAAACGAAGAGAGAAAGAAGCTCGCTGATATTGAACAGCGCCTCGCCGGGAAGGAATTTGCCGCCACCGAGCAAGAGGCGCTAGCCAGAGTCGAGGAAGAACTAGCCAGGCTTGATTACGATTCACAGCAGCACGAGCAGGTCCGCACTCGCCTTGCCGAACTGGAAAAGCATGAAGCCCCGAAGCGAAAGCTGGAAGAAGCCGACAGGCTTATTAACGAGGTGGCGGAGGCGCTTCACAAAGCCGAGGAGGCAAGCCAGGAGCTAAGGTTAAGGCTGGAGACGGAGGACAAAAGGGGGCAGGAGCTGAGCCGGCAGCTTGAGGCACTCCCCCAGCTAACCAGCGACCTAACCCAGGCTGAAGCCGAGCACCAGGCGCTGGATGCCGAGCAAAGGCAAGCCCAGGAGCTGGTGGGGAACGTAAAGTCAAAACTGGAGCGCTGCTCCGAGCTTGAGATAAAAAAGAGGGAAAAGGAGAAATTGCTCAGCCAGGCCTCCAAGGAGGGGAAGCTCTATAGTGACCTAGCCCAAGCCTTCGGCAAGAAGGGGGTACAGGCCATGCTCATTGAGATGGCGCTCCCCGAGATTGAGGCTGAGGCTAACCGGCTGCTGGCGCGGATGACGGACAACCGAATGCACGTCAAGATTGAAACCCAGCGGGAGACAAAGAAGGGTGACTTACTGGAAACTTTAGACATCACCATTAGTGACGAGCTGGGGACAAGAAACTATGAAATGTACAGCGGGGGTGAAGCCTTTCGCATCAACTTTGCCATCCGCATCGCCCTCTCCAAGCTGCTGGCACGAAGGGCAGGGGCGCCTCTCCCCACCCTGATTATCGACGAAGGCTTCGGCACCCAAGACATTGCCGGCATAGAAAAGATTAAAGAGGCGATAAACTCCATTCAGGACGACTTTGAAAAGATACTGGTCATTACCCATATGGAGGAACTCAGGGACGCCTTCCCCACCCGAATTGACGTTATCAAGACCGCCCAGGGCTCAACCCTTGAGGTGAGTTAGGGGGGTGAGGGGTAAATTATCTCTAAAGACCTAGCTGCGGGGCAATCCCCTTCATCGCCTCCAGCCCTACGTCAATAAACTCATCAAGCTCAAATCCAATGGCAGTGCACTGGGAGATTTGCTCCCTATTGGCGCCGGCGGCGAAGCTCTTCTCCTTGAACCTCTTCTTCACCGAAGTCGCCTCCACCCCGGCCAGTTTCTTATCGGGGCGGACGAGGGCAGCCGCCGTTATCAAGCCGGTTAAGGGGTCGGCGCAAAAGAGGGCTTTATCAAGCTTCGTTTCTAAAGAAATGCCGTGGGTCGGGTTGTGGCACAGTATGGCATGAACCATAACCTCGCTGGCGCCAAGCTCCCTAGCCAGGTCAGCCCCGAGCTTACTATGGGTGTTCATATCGCCCTCGGTTAGCTCCACGTCTATATCATGAAGCAGTCCGGTAAGCCCCCACTCCTCCTCATCCTCACCAAGGCGCCGGGCTAAAGCCCGCATAACCGCCTCGGTAGCCAGCATGTGCTTTATCATGTTCTGGTTCTCAATATTAGCCCTGATGGAGTCTAGCGCTTCCTTGCGTATCACCTTAGCCTCCTTTACCGGTGAGGGCATACTCCCGGGGCAATAAGCGACCCAGATATTGCCCGGTAGCTGAGGATTTCCTGCCGACTATCTCCTCCGGTGTACCCGTGGCGACGATATAGCCGCCCCGCTCCCCCGCCCCCGGTCCGAGGTCTATAATATGGTCGGCGTTCTTGATCACATCAAGGTGGTGCTCAATGACAACCACCGTATTGCCGCCGTCAACCAGACGCTGCAATACCCGCAGCAGAGCCGCCACATCCTCAAAGGAAAGCCCTGTGGTCGGCTCGTCAAGGATATAAAGCGTCCTCCCCGTAGAGCGCTTTGATAGTTCAGTTGCCAGCTTCACCCGCTGCGCCTCGCCACCGGAGAGGGTGGGTGCGGGCTGACCGAGGCGAATATAGCCCAACCCCACGTCCCGCAGTGTCTGGAGCTTATTCTTTACCTTGGGGAAGTGCTCGAAGAAGGCGAGGGCTTGCTCCACGGTCATATCCAGCACCTCGGCGATGTTCTTGCCCTTGAACCTGATTTCAAGAGCCTCGCGGTTATAGCGCTTACCCTTGCACACCTCGCAGGGAACGGTAACATCAGGCAGGAACTGCATCTCAATCTGGATAAACCCCTCCCCGCGACAGGCTTCGCAGCGCCCGCCCTTAACATTGAATGAGAACCGCCCCGGAGCATAGCCCCTCATCCGAGCCTCGGGGACGGTGGCAAAGAGCTCACGGATGGGGGTAAAGGTCCCGGTATAGGTGGCGGGGTTACTGCGCGGGGTACGCCCGATGGGAGACTGGTCAATATTGACCACCTTATCAATATGCTCAGTGCCGACGATGCCGTCACACTCCCCCGCCCTCTCCCGCGAGTGATAGAAGAGCTGCGCCAGCCTCCGATAGAGAATCTGGTCAATAAGGGTGCTCTTGCCACTGCCGGAGACGCCGGTGATGCAGACAAACTTGCCCAGGGGAATGGGGGCGTCTATATCCTTAAGGTTATTCTCCCTCGCCCCCTTTATTACGAGCTCCTCGCCCGAGCCGGGGCGGCGCTTGGGGGGCAACGGAATCTGCCTTGCCCCGCTGAGGTACTGACCGGTTATTGACTCCTTGCAACCCGTAATATCAGCCAGAGTACCGGTAGCCACAATCCAGCCGCCGTGCTCCCCAGCCCCGGGCCCCATATCGATAACGTGGTCAGCCGCCCTCATCATGGCTTCATCATGCTCAACCACCAGTATCGTATTACCCAGGTCTCTTAAGCGCTTCAGGGTCGCAATCAAGCGAAAATCGTCGGCGGGGTGAAGACCGATTGTCGGCTCGTCACAGATATAAAGCACACCCATAAGCCCGCTGCCAATCTGGGTTGCCAGCCGGATGCGCTGCGCCTCGCCGCCACTGAGGGTAGCCGAGGCACGGTCAATGGTAAGATAGTCCAGACCGACATCCCTTAAGAAACCGAGGCGGGCTTTAATCTCCTTGAGAATCTCGCGGGCTATGAGCTGCTCCCGCTCACTAAGCACACCACCAATCCTGTCAAACCACTCCAGCGCCTGATTAACCGACATGGCGCTAACATCAACAATGCTTTTTTGGTCAATGGTCACCGCCAGCGACTCCGGCTTGAGCCTCTTACCCTCACAGACCGGGCACGGCCTGGCCACCATGTAGCGCTCAATATTGACCCGGGAGTTTTCCGACTCCGTCTCCCGGTACAGCCGTTCCATGGTCGGGATAACACCCTCAAAACCGTCACCGTACCGCCTGAGCCGACCGAAACGGTTGCGGTAATACTTCGCCTCACCCCCCTCCCCGTAAAGCAACAGATTTAATTGCTCGGGAGTCCAGTCCTTTAAGGGCGTATCCAGCGAAATGCCATGAGCCCTAGCCATAGGCTCCAGCCGGTAAAAGTACCAAGTATGAAACTGCCAGGGGCGAATCGCCCCCTGAGCAACAGACAAGTCCTTGTTGGGGATGACCAGCTCGGGGTCTATCTCAAGCTTTACCCCCAGGCCGCTGCAGGCAGGGCAGGCGCCGTGAGGCGAATTAAAGCTGAATGTCCTCGGCGCAATCTCACCGAGGCTGATGCCGCAGTGGACGCAGGCGAAGTGCTCCGAGAACAACAGCTCTTCGCCACCAACAATAGATACCAGCACCACCCCCGCCCCAAGCTTGAGGGCAGTCTCCACCGAGTCGGCGATGCGGCTCTGGCTCCCCGACTGCCCCATGACCAACCGGTCCACCACCGCCTCAATGGAGTGCTTCTTGTTTTTATCAAGCTTAATCCGCTCGGAAAGCTCATGAATCTTGCCATCAACGCGGACGCGGGCGTAGCCCGCCTTGCGCAAATCGTCAAAGACGGTCTGATACTCGCCCTTGCGGTCTCTTATCAGCGGCGCCAGAATCATAATCCGGCTACGGGCAGGGATATTCTGAATAGAGTCAACAATCTGCTGGACGGTCTGCGCCGTTATCTCCCGCCCGCACTGAGGGCAATGGGGGTGGCCGGTGCGGGCAAAGAGCAGCCTCAGGTAGTCATAGACCTCGGTTACCGTGCCCACGGTTGAACGCGGGTTCTTACTCGAACCCCTCTGGTCAATAGAGATGGCCGGGCTCAAGCCTTCAATGTAATCAACGTCGGGCTTCTCCATCCTGCCTAAAAACTGGCGGGCATAAGCCGACAGGGACTCAAC
The DNA here is from genome assembly GCA_964456815.1 of uncultured Dehalococcoidales bacterium. GTDB lineage: Bacteria > Chloroflexota > Dehalococcoidia > Dehalococcoidales > BS750m-G39 > CAVTZP01. The sequence continues at coordinate 5,816 of CAYWCO010000069.1, forward strand.
ATAGCGGCGCTGCCCCTCGGCATAGATGGTATCAAACGCCAGCGAGCTCTTGCCCGAGCCGGAGACGCCGGTGATAACCACCAGCTTGTCCCTGGGGATAACTACGTCTATATTCTTGAGGTTATGCTCCCTAGCCCCTTTGACGACTATACTATCCAGTGGCATCCCCACACCCCTCCTCTGGGTAACTTTTATTGTAACACTCCATCCTGAGCTAGTTCAAATCCCCTTATTTCCCACCCAGCCC
>CAYWCO010000070.1:0-5947 GCA_964456815.1 uncultured Dehalococcoidales bacterium
GACTAGAATCGAGGAAGTAGAGCTATGGCTGAATATAAAGGCGTTATGATTTTTTGTGAGGTGGCGAAGGGAAAGCTGGCGGCGAGCGCCGCCGAGCTGCTGGGCGGTGGCAGAAAGCTGGCTGACGAGCTGGGGCAGGAACTGTCCGCAGTGTTAGTCGGCAGCGGTATAAGCGGCTTGGCTGGGGAAGCAGTTGCCTTCGGTGCCGATAAAGTCTACGCGGTTGACGACCCTCTGCTCAAGGACTATCAGACCGATTCTTACGTAACGGTTATGGAAAAGGTGATCAAGCAGGCGATGCCCCAGATTCTAATTATGGGGCAGACCGCCATCGGGCGTGACCTGGCACCGAAGCTAGCCTTTAGGCTGAACACGGCGGCTTCTCTTGGCTGCCTTGAGCTGGCTATTGACCCTGAGTCAAAGCTGATGCTGCAGACCAAGCCCGTCTACGGCGGGAATGCCCAGGCCGTCTTTGTTTGCTCTGCTTTTCCCCAGATAGCTACGGTCAGAGCCAAGGCGATGACCCCCCTGGAGCGGGATGGCTCAAGAAAGGGGGAGACAGTCACCGTTGACGCCGGCCTTGACCCCTCGGCGGTAAGAACCAGGGTTGTTGAGAAGGTTCCGGAAAAGGTGGAGGGGATAAGGCTTGAGGATGCCAAGGTGGTGGTAGGTGGTGGCAGGGGCATTGGCGGCGCCGAAGGTTTTGGGCAATTGGAGGAACTGGCGAGCCTGCTCAAGGGGGCGGTGGGGGCTACCCGACCTCCCTGCGATAATGAGTGGGTGCCAGCCGGGGCGCAGATAGGGCTGACGGGTAAGATTATTACCCCTGAACTCTACATCGCGGTAGCCCTCTCCGGTTCCAGCCAGCATATGTCCGGTTGCTCTGGCTCTAAGACCATGGTAGCCATAAATAAAGACGCCGAGGCAAACATCTTCAGGGAAGCCCGCTTCGGCGTGGTTGGCGACTGGAAAAAGGTGCTACCCGCCTTAACCGATAAGCTTAAGGAGCTTCTTGCCGGGTAGATCAAGCACTATTAAAGGAGCAGGACGATGAAGGTAAGAATTATATTGGGTTTGTGTCTATTACTGGTCAGCTTGCTTTTTATTTTCCCGCCTGCTGTTTTAGCTCAGGAGGAAACGATTGAGCTGACCACACCTTACACCAGGCTGGAGGGGAAATCAGGGGCTAGCTTTGAGTTTGAGGTTACGTTAAATTACACAGGGAGCGAGACTCGCCTCTTTAACCTGTCAGCTACCGGACCGCAGGGCTGGACAACGTATATTACCCCAAGCTATCCCAAGGACAAAATGATACGGGACATCATGCTTGAGCCAAGGGCGACCTCCACCAGCAAGATAAGTGTTTATGCCGCTCCTCCATCCTGGCTTATGCCTGAGCCCGGTGAGTACCAGATAACCGTGGAGGCAGCCTCAGGCGAAATTAAGGGCACTATCAACCTCACCGCAATAATAACTGCCACCTATGACATGGCTCTAACCACCCCCGATGGTCTCCTTAGTACCAAAGCTACCGCAGGCAAGGATAATTACTTTACGCTGTTGGTAGAAAATACGGGCTCGGGGACTATTGAGAATATTACCTTCTCCTCGAATAAACCAAAGGAGTGGACTACTGAGTTCTCCCCTCAGAAGATAGATTCCCTTGCTGGCGGCGGTTCTCAGACTGTAGAAGTCAACATAAAGCCGGGAGCCAAGGCTATTGCCGGGGACTATGAAGTCAAGATTACCGCTAATGCCGCGCAAAGCACGGACTATGTTAGCATCAGGGTTACCGTGGAGACACCGACTGTCTGGGGGTGGGTTGGGGTTGCCATCATAGTGTTGGTTGTTGCTGGACTGGCATTTGTCTTTATGCAATTTAGCCGACGGTAAGCCGATGGGCAAAAAGGTAGTTGTTGAGACCAAGGACCTGACCAAGAAGTATGACGGCTTAACTGTGGTTGACCGTCTCAACCTTCATGTTGCTGAGGGTGAGGTGTTTGGCTTGCTTGGCCCCAACGGCGCTGGCAAGACCACCACCATCCTTATGCTGCTGGGGCTGACTGAGCCGGCGTCAGGTAGCGCCCGGGTGTTTGGTTTTAACTCCACCAGGGAGCCACTCAAGGTAAAACGCCTCGCCGGATACCTACCGGAAAAGCTGGGGTTCTATGAGAACCTCACCGCCAGGGAAAACCTCAAGTTTATTGCCCAGCTAAACAACATCAGCGAGGCTGAGTCCGGGCGCCTGATTGAGCAGGTGCTAAAGGCAGTGGGCATGGCTGACATGGCTGATGTCGCCGTAAGCAAGTTCTCCCGGGGGATGAAGCAGCGCCTGGGGATAGCCGACGTCCTGGTCAAGAAACCAAGGATTACCTTTCTTGATGAGCCTACCGCCGGGCTTGACCCCAAGGGGATTAACCAGATCCTTGACCTGATAGCCAAGCTGCCTAAGATGGGGACAACGGTAGTTCTTTCTTCCCACCGGCTGTATGAAGTGCAGCGGGTATGCCATAGTATAGGGATATTGTCCAAGGGCAAACTGGTGGTTGAGGGCTCTCTGGACGACCTGGGTAGGGAGGCTCTCGCCGAAGGTCGCTACCGGATAGAGGTGCAGACTGCCAAGGCAAGCCCCCAGCTGGTAAAGGTGATTAAAAAAATCGATGGGGTGCGAAAGGTAGAAGCCAAGGGCAGGCTGTTTCGAATTAGTGCTGATGCCGACCTGCGGGCGGAGATTGCCAAAGCAGTGGTAGATAACAATATCCCGCTAATTGAGATGAAGATCCAGGAATTTTCTCTGGATGAAGTATATATGAAGTATTTTCACGAGGGCTAAATGTTTACCATATTTCGAAAGGAACTTGCTGACTATTTCACCAGCATCAGATGTGTAGTTGTACTTCTTCTGGTATTCGCCATCAGCGCCATGGCACTCCATGCTGTTTATCTGGGGATACGTGGGGAAACGTCAACCGAATTTGTTTTCTTAAGGTTATTTACCACCCCGGAGCAGGCTATTCCCGCCCTGTTGAACTTCCCCACCATTATTGCCCTATTTTTTATGCCCTTTATCGGAATAGCGCTGGGCTTTGATGCCATAAATGGCGAGCGGGCTAGCGGGACTCTAAGCCGGGTACTGTCTCAGCCCGTGTTCAGGGACAATGTCATTAACGCCAAATTCCTGGCAAGCGTATTTACCCTATCAATAATGGCAACTGCCAGCATGTTGTTAATCGGGGGATACGGTCTGCGTATTATCGGTGTGCCTCCAACCTCCGAAGAGTTCATCAGGCTCTTCATCTATCTGGTCTCCATCATTATTTACGGGGCTTTCTGGATAGGCCTGGCGATGCTTTTCTCGGTACTATTTCGGTGGGTAGGCACCTCGCTGCTTACCTCGCTTGCCTTCTGGCTATTCTTCGGGCTTTTTTACATCTTTATGGTGGCACCGGCTATAGCCAATGCCCTGGCTCCAACCGCCGACGGGACTACCCAGGCAGTGATTCAAAACTTAGAGCTGCAACAACTATTGCTGCGCATCTCCCCGAGTTACCTCTTCTTGGAATCCAGCACAGCACTGCTGCTGCCGCTGGTCAGAACCCTGGGTGTTATTACCATCGGTGAGGCGGCTTACATGATACCCAATCCCCTCTCCCTGGGGCAGAGCTTGCTTCTGGTATGGCCGCACCTCACCATATTGATTGGTCTGACCGCTGCTTGCTTCGGTGTGAGCTATGTGGTCTTCATGAGGCAGGAGATAAGAGCTACCTAGGTCTTCTCCGCCTGCCTTTCGGCAATAATCTTCTGGGCAACGTTAGCCGGCACTTCCTCGTAGTGGCTGAACTCCGCCTTATAACTGCCCCTGCCCTGGGTTATTGACTTCAGGTCTATGGCATAGCGCAGAATCTCAGCCAGCGGCACCTGAGCCTCAATAATATTGATCCCACCGCCGGGGTTCATCCCCTGCACCCGCGCCCTTTTGGTGTTAAGGTCGCCAATAATATCACCGGTAAAATCCTCGGGGATGGTAACATTGATATTCATTATCGGCTCAAGTAAGACCGTCTGCCCCTGGGACAGCCCCTTCTTCAGCGCCCCCGCCCCGGCAATCTTAAAGCATATATCTGATGAGTCAACGGGGTGGAAGCTGCCGTCATAGACGGTTGCCTTCAGGTCGGTAACCGGGTAGCGAGCCAGGCCCCCTTCCTTAAACGCTTCGTTGACCCCCTTTTCCACCGCCGGGATATAGTTCCTCGGTATAGCCCCGCCTACTATCTTGACGGCGAACTCGGTGCCAGTGCCTCGCGGTAAGGGCTCAAGCTCAAGAAGGACATGCCCGTATTGACCGTGTCCCCCCGTCTGTTTCTTATGCTTGTACTCAGCCTTGGTGGGGACGGTGATTGTTTCCTTATATGGGACCTTGGGTATCTCCAGCTTCACCCCGACGCCGAATTTGCGCGTCATCTTTTCTGCTGCCACCTCAAGCTGGGACTCGCCGATGCCGGACAGGATTGTCTCGTTGGTATCAACCTCACGGCGCACCTGAAGGGTGGGGTCTTCCTCAGCCAGTCTGGTTAACGCCGCTCCCAGCTTGTCCAGGTCGGTCTTGGTCTTGGGGTGCACCGCCAGGCTGAAAGCCGGCTCGGGGAACCCTATGGGGGTAATCTTCACCGGCTTATCCTGGTTGCATAATGTATCGCCGGTGCCGGTCGTGGTCAGCTTGGCTACCGCCCCGATGTCCCCGGCTCCGACCTTGGGTACCGGCTCCTGGTTCTTGCCCCTGAGCGTAAATAGCTGACCGATACGCTCGGCGCCATTCCGGTTGGCGTTCCACACCTGGGAGTTGCTGTTGATAACGCCGCTGTAAACGCGGAAGTAGGTGAGTTTACCGACGTAGGGGTCGGCGGTGGTCTTAAACACCAGAGCCGCCAGCGGACCATCCTGGGATGGCTGCATACCCTTACCGCCGGCAACTGCCGCCTCTCGCTCTTTAGCCGATGGCAGGTAACTGTTTATGGCATCCAGAAGCCAGGGAAGACCTATATTCTTCATTGCCGAGCCGGTTAAAATGGGCACGACCCTGCCTTCTGATATTGCCTTTTGTAAGCCACCACCCAGCTCCTCCAGGCTAAGCTCTTCACCCCCCAGGTACTTCTCTATGAGCTTGTCATCAGCCTCAGCCGCCGCTTCCACCAGCTTTTCACGGAAGGAATCGGCTTTGCCCTGAAGCGAGTCGGGAAGCTCAGCCTCCTTTGCCGCAGAGCCGGTATAGCCTTTCATCGTCAGCAGGTCAACTATTCCCTCAAAGCTCTCCTGAGCGCCTATCGGTAACTGCAGCGGCACGCACTTTGAGCCGAACCTGGACTGAATCTGCCCCACCGTCTGATAGAAGTCAGCGTTCTCCCTGTCCATCTTGTTGATAAAGATAAGGCGGGGTAGCTTGGCTTCCTCGCAGTATGACCAGACCTGCTCCGTGCCGACCTCAACACCGGAGGCGGCGCAGGCTAGGATTATCGCCCCTTCGGCAACCCGCATTGCCGCCTTGACCTCGCCGACAAAGTCGGAGTAACCGGGGGTATCAATAAGGTTAATCTTTACCCCCTTCCACTGGTAGGGGAGTATCGAGAGGTTTATACTAATATTGCGCTTTATCTCATCGGGGTCGTAATCCGAGGTAGTAGTCCCCTCCTCAACCTTACCCAGGCGGCTAATTGCCTTGGTATTGAACAGCGTTGCCTCTGCGGCTGAGGTCTTGCCGGCACCACTGTGAGATAGCAAAACAACATTTCTAATTTTATCCAGTCCAAATTGCTCCATCTAGCACCTCTGCAAAAATCTTATATTCTTTGGTTACTTTACGATGGTATTATACTCAGGCTTGAGGGGTGGGGCAAGTTTTTGTGCTCTTTCTTCCCACCCGCCATTCCTCCAGGGGCTCTGCTTATCGACC
>CAYWCO010000071.1:0-5942 GCA_964456815.1 uncultured Dehalococcoidales bacterium
GGTGGGAAGCAAAACGCAGGTTAAAACGGGGAGACGGGGTTAATAAGCAGGTAAATTGACAAGCCTGTGGTTTAATACTATCATCTGGGGGATATGGCAAAAACAATCGCTGAGATAAACGAAAAGATAAAAAAGGGCACGGCGGTGGTGGTCACCGCCGAGGAGATAATAGGCATTGCCCGGGACAAGGGTATTAAGAAGGCAGCCCAGGAGGTGGACGTGGTTACCACCGGCACCTTCGGGCCAATGTGCTCCTCCGGCGCCTATCTTAATATCGGGCATGCCAAGCCAAGAATCAAGCTCGGCGGGGGCAGAGCCTACCTTAATGACGTCCCGGCTTACGCCGGGCTGGCGGCAGTAGACCTATTTATTGGCGCCAACGCCCTCCCCGATGACGACCCCAGAAACAAGGTCCACCCCGGCGAGTTCAACTACGGGGGCGGGCATGTGATTGAGGAGCTTGCCGCCGGTAAGGACATCAGGCTGGTGGCAACCGCCTACGGCACCGATTGCTACCCGAGGAAGAGGCTCGAGACCTGGATTAATATAAAGGACATAAACGAGGCGATACTATTTAACATCAGGAATGCCTACCAGAACTATAACGTGGCGGCAAATACCTCGGATAAAACAATCTATACCTATATGGGTGTACTCAGGGCAAATCTGGGCAATATAAATTATGCCACCGCCGGGCAGCTCTCCCCCCTGCTTAATGACCCCTATTACAGGACAATTGGCATCGGCACCAAGATATTCTTGGGGGGCGGCACTGGCTTTGTCGCCTGGCATGGCACCCAGCACAACCCGGACGTCCCCCGCACCGAAAAGGGTGTCCCCAGGAGGGGGGCGGGGGCTCTCAGTGTTATCGGCGACCTGAAACAGATGAGCCCGAGATGGCTGGTAGGAACCAGCATGCTCGGCTACGGCACTACCCTGACCGTAGGCATTGGCGTGCCTATCCCGATACTCTCGGAGGAAATCCTGCGCTATACCACCGTAACCGATGACGAGATTTTAGCCGCTATCGTTGATTATTCCAAAGACTACCCCAATCTAAAAGCGGATATATTGGGCGAAACAAGCTACGCCCAGCTCAGGAGCGGCAAGGTAAAGCTCAAGGGCAAAGAGGTGCCCACTGCCTCCCTCTCCAGCTATTCAAGGGCGGTAGAGATTGCCAATGTCTTAAAGGAGTGGATATCAAGGGGCAAATTCCTCCTCACCGAGCCAGTGGCACCCCTGCCCGGCGTGGAAGCGGGGATAACCTTTAAACCGCTCAAGGAACGCCCGCTAGAATAAGAGCGCAAAAAGGAGATATAAAGGTGGCTGTTTCCCGAAGAATAGTCCTGCACTTCCCCAGGCGAATTGTGGAGCGCGCCATAGTCTGCCGGCTGGCTAAGGACTACGACCTTGAATTTAATATTTTAAAGGCTCAGGTAAGCCCCGAGGAGGAAGGGCTGCTGGTACTGGAGCTGAGCGGCGAGCAGAAAGAGTACGACAAGGGCATCAGATATCTGACCGAGACCGGGGTGAGAATAGAATCGCTGAGCCAGAATTTTACCCGCAACGAGGAAAGGTGCACCCACTGCGGCGCCTGCGTAACCATCTGCCCCTCCGGTGCCTTTGAGGTTGACCCCACCACCAGACGGGTCGACTTTCACGGCGAAAAGTGCGTCGCCTGCGGGTTATGCATAAAAGCCTGTCCCCCTCGAGCCATGGAGGTACACTTCTAGCCAATGTACCAGCCTAGGGTCTATCGCCACTGGGTTAAAGATAAAGACCTGACCTCTTTTAACGTGGTGGTAAAGGAGACGGATTTACACATCCGCGCCTCATCTAATTTAGAGCAAAAAGCCCTCAAGCTGGTAATGAACTATCGCGGCATGCTGGAGCGTTATATTGAGCAACACCCATCATTCCTCACCTCCCTTGAGCCCATTGCTGCCGAGAATAACACCCCACGCATTATAACCCGTATGATAGAATCGGCAGAAAGAGCCGGGGTCGGTCCCATGGCGACGGTAGCCGGGGCTATCGCCGAGGCTATCGGCAGCGAGCTTCTCCCCCTCTCCCCGGAGGTTATCGTTGAAAACGGGGGTGATATATACCTCAAGACCCTGAAGAAAAGGCTGATAGGCATTTTTGCTGGCCAGTCACCGTTAAGCGGTAAGATTGCCCTGGAAATCAAGGCGGAGGATACACCGATGGGCATCTGCACCTCCTCGGGCACGGTGGGGCACTCCCTGAGCTTCGGTAAAGCCGACGCCGTCATCGTGCTTTCCAAATCAGCTACCCTGGCTGACGCTGCCGCCACCGCCATCGGCAACCTCATTATCCAGCCCGCTGACATCCCTCTGGGGATTGAGCTTGCCCAGAGTATTGACGGGGTGAGGGGGGTAATCATCATTAAGGACGATAAAATGGGGCTGTGGGGCGAGGTAAAGCTCTGCCCTACTTCTATAGAGGACTAGCCATGTTCAAGACCAGGATTACCGAAATGTTCGGCATTAAATACCCCATCATCCAGGGGGCATTGCTCTGGCTATCGCGGGCTGAGCTGGTAGCCGCCGTTTCCAATGCCGGGGGGCTGGGCATTCTTTCCGCCCTGACCTTCCCCACCGCTGAGGAACTCCGCAAGGAGATTAAGAAGACCAGAAGCCTGACCGATAAGCCCTTCGCCGTAAATATCACCCTGCTCCCCACCATACGGGCGGTAGACTACCAGCGGCATATTGACGTTGCCCTTGAGGAAGGGGTAAAGATAATTGAGACCGCAGGACGAAGCCCGGAACCATACATAAAGCAGCTCAAAGACGCCAAGGTAAAGGTAATGCACAAGGTAGCCAGGGTGAGAAACGCCAAAACAGTAGAGCGGCTGGGGGTGGATGCGGTAACCATTGTCGGCTTTGAAGCCGCGGGGCACCCGGGCATGGATGAGGTAACTTCTTTAGTCCTTGTCCCTATTACCGTAGATGCGCTAAAAATCCCGGTCATTGCCGGCGGCGGTATCGGCGACGGCAGGGGCTTTGCCGCCGCCCTGGCACTGGGCGCTGAGGGCGTGCTCATGGGCACCCGCTTCATGGCCAGCAAGGAATGCCTCCTCCATCCCAAAATCGCGCGGTGGATGGTAAACGCCAGGGAAACGGATACCCTGATGATTGAGCGCTCCATCAAAAACGCTGCCCGGGTAATGAAGACCGAATTCTCTCAAATGGTGCTGGAGATAGAAGAGAAAGGGGCGACGCTGGAAGAGCTCCTGCCTTTTATAAGCGGTGACAGAAGCAAACAGAGTTACATTAGCGGCGACGTTAATGACGGCGTTATCGCCTGTGGTCAGGTGATAGGGCTGATACATGAACTGCCCTCGGTAAAAGAGATTATTGATGGTATAATCAATGAAGCCGGACTTATCGCAAAGCGCCTTCATAAAATGGGAACTTCAGCATAAAGGGGAAAATAAATGGCAAAAAGACGAGTAATGTTCACCTTTCAACCCAATGTAAGCTCCGAGCCGATTATCTACGAGCTCGGTCAACAGTTCCATTTAGTAACCAATATCCATCGGGCGAATGCCGCTGAGGACAGGGGCTGGATAGAACTGGAGCTTGAGGGGGAGGAGAAAAACATTGAAGCCGGAATCGGCTGGGCTACCTCCAGGGGGATAAGGGTTGACACGATTAATAACTTCGCCGGGGTCTAGCTACCCAAGTCGCGCGATTTAAGCCATTTTTGCTTCTGGCTAAGCCGTACCTTTTCATCGGTCGGCTGGTAATTGGCTAAGAAGCTATCCTTAAAAGCAATAAAAGTGCCATCCAGGATGGCACTTCTTATTTTATTCATTAGCTCACTAATGAAGCTCAGGTTGTGAATAGTAGCCAGCCTATAGGCAAGCAACTCCTCACAGGAAAAAAGGTGGTGTAGATAGGCGGCGGAGAAATTGCGGCAGGTATAGCAATCGCAGCCGGCTAAAATCGGCTGCTCCATCTGGCTGAAGGCAGCATTGCGGATGTTCTGCCTCCCCTCCCAGGTAAAGAGGGCGCCGTTTCTGGCGACACGGGTGGGCAGGGCGCTATCAAAAATATCGCACCCCCTGGCTACCGCCTCAACAATATCCTCGGGGGAGCCTACCCCCATCAGATAGCGCGGCTTATTCTCTGGCAGGAGGGCTACTGTCTCTTCAACCATGGCTAAGGTCACCCTCTTCGGCTCGCCGAGGCTCAAGCCGCCGATAGCATAGCCGGGGAAATCTAAAGAGGTAAGGTATTCCGCCGACTGGCGCCGCAGCTCGGGAAAGACGCCGCCCTGGACAATGGCGTATAGAGCCTGGTCACGGCGTTTTTGCGCCTTCCGGCACCTCTCCGCCCAGCGATGCGTCCTCTCCGTCGCCCGCTTTATCTTTTTAAAATCGTCGTCATGCGGCGGGCACTCGTCTAAAGCCATGATAATGTCGGCACCAAGGCTCTCCTGGAACTGGATAACCAGCTCCGGGGTAATATGGTGCTCGCTGCCATCAATATGGGAGCGGAATATAACCCCGTCATCACCCACCCGGCGCAGCCGGGCAAGGGAAAATACCTGGTAGCCGCCGCTGTCGGTGAGAATAGCCCCTTCCCAGCCCATAAAGTTATGTAAACCACCCGCCTTCTCAATGACGCCGATGCCCGGTCTCAGGTAGAGGTGGTAGGTGTTAGCCAGCACCATAGCCATACCCAGAGCTTTGACTTCTTGAGGAGTCAGGGTTTTAACCGCACCCTGGCTCGCTACGGGCAAAAATACCGGCGTCGGCACTACACCATGCGCCGTTACGAGTTCCCCGACCCTGGCTTGGCTCTGGGGGCAGGTCTTTATCAAACGGAAGCTACTAGGATTTTTTACCAACCCCATCCCCTTTATCCCCTTCCCCTTGATAAGGGGATGGGGGAATTTATTATATAAGAGAGGCGAAGCCTCTCTTTAACTCTCCTCAAATTAAATAACTGGCGATAATACTGCGCTGTATCTCCGAGACGCCAACGTATATCTCGGTCATTTTGGCGTCCCGGTATAGCCGTTCTACGGGCATGGTCTTCATCGTGCCGTAGGAGCCGCAAATCTGCATCGCCATGCCGGTGACCTCAACCGCCATCTGAGAGGCAAAGAGCTTGGCTACCGAGGACTCATACTTAATATCCAGCCCCTGGTCGCGGAGGAAGGCGGTGCGGTACACCAGCCACCTCCCCGCCTCTATCCGGCTTGCCATCTCCGCCAGGTGCCACTGGATGGTGGGCAGTTTGGCGAGCGGCTTGCCCATGGCTTTTCTCTGCCTAGCGTAATCCAGGGAGAGCTCCAGCGCCGCCTGAGCCACGGCCACACCCTCCACCGCCACCCCCAACCTCGCCAGGCTTATCGCTTCACGGAGGATGTCAAAGCCCTGCCCCTCCTCCCCAATGAGGTTTTGCTCAGGGACATGGACCTCGTCAAGATAAACCACCGAGGTGCCCAATCCCCTCAGCCCCATGGTCTCGCACGGCTCGCGGACACTATACCCCGAAGATGAGGTATCTATAATAAAGGCATTTATCCCCTCACCCTCACGCCGGGTAAAGACTAGGGCTAAATTAGCCGCCGGGGCAAGGGCGACAAACTGCTTCTGCCCGGTGATTACATAGCCATCACCGCTTTTCCGGGCAATGGTGGTAATCGCCTTGGGGTCGGAGCCGGTCTCAGCCTCGGTGAAGGCGATACTGCCCAGCAGTTTGCCCTGAGCCAGGGGCACAAGGAACGCCACTTTCTGCTCCTCGCTGCCAAAGCGAAATACCGCCTCCTCGGGGACGGTGTTTATTGCCATAACGGCACCAACAGTCATTGATGCCTGGCAGACCTGCTCCAGCGCCAGGGCATAGCTTAGATAACCAGCCCCCCCACCCCCGTATTTGGCGGGATAGGGCAAGCCGTGGTATCCC
>CAYWCO010000072.1:0-5755 GCA_964456815.1 uncultured Dehalococcoidales bacterium
GCCTAGCAGTTCAAGGTATAATACATTAATAATATACTAGCGGGGAGTTGAAAACATGTTCGGTGATATTGCCTTAGTTTTACTGGTGACTTTTATAGCCTACCTGTTCGGTTCCATTCCCTCAGCCTACATCGTGTCACGACTGATGAAGGGCGTGGATATAAGAGAGGCTGGCGATGGTCGCCTGGGGGCGACGGCTACCTACCGCCGCGTTGGCCTCACCGGGGGTATCATCGCCGGTCTTATGGACCTGAGCAAGGGGGGGGCGGCGGTAGTGCTTGCCCAGGGACTTGGCCTCCCCCTCTTTGCCGTGCTTCTTGCCGGGCTTGCCGTGGTGGTGGGACATAACTGGTCAATCTTCCTCCATTTCAAGGGAGGGAAGGGGGCACTCACTATCTACGGGGTGCTGGCTTCGCTGATGTTCTGGGAGCTTCTTATTGCCCTCGCCTTAGGCGGGATATTCTACCTTGTCACTCACAAGACGGGAATGGCCACCGGCTTTTTGCTCGGCTTCCTGTCCCTCATCAACTGGTTTACCGGCAGCCTGATACTGCTCATCATCTTGCCCGTCTTTATCTCGCTGCCCATGGTCTTAAAGCATATCTTCATGCCCAAGGCTGGTGCTGCGGCGGTGATTGAAAACCGGGGAAGCGAAGAGGGGTAATTTCAGTCTGTCTCTAGCTCAGCCAGCAGGCTCTCGTCTATAGAGTAGCTCTGCTTCTCGGTGGGGAAGATGCCAGCTTTCACCTCGCTCTGGTACTGAGCTACCGCCTTTGAGATAACATCAGTGAGCTTGGCGTATTGCTTGGCGTGCTTGGGGACAAACTCGGTGTACGAACCCAGGATATCGTTAATAACCTGAACCTGCCCGTCACAATTGATACCGGCGCCGATGCCGATGGTGGGGATGGTCACCTTGGCCGTGATTATGTGGGCAAGCTGGGCGGGGATGGTCTCCAGGACGATGGCAAAGGCTCCGGCTTCCTCTAAAGCCATGGCGTCTTCAAGCAATCTGGCGGCTGCCTCCGGGGTCTTACCCTGAACGGCGAAGCCGCCAAGCTGGTGGACTGACTGGGGGGTAAGCCCGATGTGGCCCATGACCGGAATGCCGCAGCCGACAATCCTCGTTACCCTTTCCATCACCGATACCCCACCCTCAAGCTTGACCGCCTGAGCACCCCCCTCCTGGATAAAACGGGCGGCGTTATACAGGGCATCATCAGCACTTATGTGGTAGGTCATAAAGGGCATGTCGCCGATTACCATCGCCTGCTTTGCCCCCCTGACCACCGCCTTGGTATGGTGGAGCATCTCATCCATGGTCACCGGTATCGTCGACTCATAACCGAGGACGACCATACCCAGACTATCCCCAACCAGAATCAGAGGGATTCCCGCCTCGTCAACTATCTTTGCCGTGGAATAGTCATAGGCGGTGATCATGGCGATCTTCTCGCCCTTTTGCTTCATCTCTTTTATCTGACTTACGGTGATGCGCATCTCTCTCCTAGAAAGATGTAGTCCCAGCCACCCCCTTGGTCTCGGTGATGGCGTTTTTGCGGTCAACATATACCAGTTTGGGGGCGAAGCCTTTGGCTTCCTCGTCCTCAAGCTGAGAGTAGGCAAGGATGATAACGATGTCGCCAACGCTGGCCAGTCTCGCCGCCGGACCCTGGACGCTGATTATCCCGCTATCAGCCTCGCCTTCAATAGCATAGGTCTCAAAACGGGCACCATTATTGGCGTTCAGCACCTGGACCTGCTCATAGGGAAGGATGTCAGCCTCCGCCATAAGCCTCTTGTCAATGACGATGCTCCCCTCGTAGTCAATGTTGACCTGGGTGACATGGGCTCGGTGGATTTTGCCTTTAAGCATTATTCTCATCACGCCCTCCAAAAATTTTATTTAGGCGGGTTGCAGAACCACCCGTAACTCCTCTGCCTGATTTTTATCTATTCTCCCCTTTGCCACGGCAAGGGGGATGGTCTGTAGCCCCAGCTCCCGATAGGTGGAGACGAGGTGGGGAGCGCTTCTCTCCAGGGCATCAAGGTGCTTCTTAATCGTCCCCACATCCCCGCGAGCAATCGGGCCGGTAAGGCACTGGGGTATACCAACGGTGTCAATATTATGAATTGTCCCCCTCATCAGCGGGAGTAAGGCTTGAGTCGCTTTCTTGGGGGGGACATCAAAGGTCTGCCATAAATCAGTGGCTAGCTTGAGGAGGATTACCATGTAGTTACAGGCAATGACGGCGGCGGCGTGATAGAGCACCTTATCGCCTGCCTTTAGCTCCACCCACTGACCGCCTAGGGCGGTAGCCATATCCTTGAGCGTCTTGAGTAAGGGCTCCCCGGCTTCAAGGGCAAAGGTTGAACCGGGCATATTTTCTATTGCCTGCTTAACGCTGGCAAAGGTCTGCAGGGGGTGGAAGGCGCCGACCTGTGCCCCTGAGTCCTTTGCCGGTTGGAGGATAGCGGTGGAATCAGCGCCACTGCAGTGGACCACACCCTGCCCCCGGCGCCACTTTAGCTGGGAAGCCACCCGGGCGATAGCATCATCGGGGGTGGTAATAAATACAAGCTCAGCAGCGTCAGCGACACCCTGACTGTCAAAGACACGGCAGCCGCTAACTGACTGCGCCAGACTTTGAGCTGAGGTACGGCTGCGGCTGGATACGGCGACTACGGCATAGCCCCTGCCGTTCAGCCCGGCTGCCAGGGCAGTACCTACGGTTCCGGCTCCGATAAATCCCAATTTGAGCATCTTCCCCAGCCCAATTGAAATTAAAAAACCTTCTCCGACACTGCCAGAGAAGGCATCAAAAATCCTCTTTTTGCCGTCTCGGTCGTATCCGATCCAAGCGACCCCAGTTGTTAAGAAACCCTAAACAGCTTACCGCCCTACGGGTCGATAGCTATTGCAACTCCAGTGTAAGGGCTGATTATCGTTTTGTCAATAGCTCTAGTACTTTTTAACCACCCCGGGTCTGGTCAGGGGGCAGTCCTGCGGCGAGATAAAGCAACAGAACCTCAAATTTACTCTGCGCTATCTTCTCCTCCTCACCAGCATTATCGTCACTCCAGCCGCAATGCCCCCGAGTAAGACCAAAACTCCCCCTATAATCATGTAGAGCTGCATGTAGTCAGTTCTCCAGTTTGCGGTGATGGTTTTTGGCCCATTCATAGTAACAGACGCAGAAGGCGTAGTGGCGCTAAAATCACCGCTCCAGCCTGTGAAAACCTGCCGAATTATTTTCCCTTGGGGGGAGGTCACCGAGATTGTAGCCCTTGAGCCTGAATCATACCAACCCTCCCCCTGAGGGTCACCATAAGCCGATTCCACGGTTAGGTAATAGTGGGTCGTATAGTTTGCGATATATGCTCCACCGTGTGAAATTGTTCTTGAGGCTGATTTGGTCCCGTCATCCCATGAATTAAACGCATATTCTATGCCACTTCCGCCAGATACCGAAGAAACTACCTCGAAATCATGGCTTGAATCTGGAGTCCAGATAAATGATATGGGCAAATCTCCTGCTGAGTATGTCCTTCCCGCAATGCTTAAAATATTGACGTCCTGTGCCATGTCAGATTCTACACCGGCAGTGACTTTGATAAGCAGACTAAGTTGTCCTTCGTAATAGTCGGACATTTGCGGGTGCTGTTCATCTTCAACCAAGTCTTCAGTTCCAGATTGGGCGTAGTTGAAAATCTCCTCTGCAGAGAGCTCCATGTCATTATTGGTATCGGCGGCTTCAAATCCACGTAGGGCTTCCAGGACAAGGTAGGAAAAAATACTCTGTTGAAGGGCGGTATTATACCAGTGGGACTCGTCTGAACGACAGGCCATCAGGACTACTCGCCCACTGTCGCTAAGCTTAGTTTCGAATCGGCCGGCATGGGCGATTTCGAGAATAACGACAATCTTCTCCGAATCCAGCATGCCTAACCATTTATCTAGCTCTCTATCGTTTGTCCAAGTTTCACTATAGCGGGCATCGTAGGGGGCGAATGCCACATCATCTCCCTCAGCCATTCCCGAAAAATAGAAGAGCGCTACATCGTTAGTGTCTGCCCTAGAGACTAGCCAGTCAGTTATCGCATCCTCAATTGCCTCTTCAGTTGCCATGCTATCAGTTAGCAGTTTGACATGGTCGTCACCCCAAAGGGAGCTCAGTTGGCTGGCAAACTCCCGGGCATTATTGGCAAAATACGCCTGCTCGCCATGGTAGTGTTCATACTCCGAGACACCGACGATAACTGCCCAACATTCCGCCTCATCTTCCTCAGCGTATGCGGGCACGCACAGTTGAACTGGCATTAAGAGCAAGACTGCGACCAAGGTGCCGCCAAGGAGGGAAAGTAAAAATCGGCTAAACATTATCTCCCCCTACGGGTCGATAGCTAAGCCCAATATAACAGCCTGCTATCTGCTCTGTCAATAGCTTTAGCCGCCGGGTCTGGCCAGGGGGATGCCGACGGCGCACAGGGGGCAGTCCTGTGGTGAGTAGGTCTTAGTTACCGAGCGGTGGCAGCTAAAGAGGGGAACGCCGAATTCTATCTTTTGCTCGGAGCGGTCAACCAGTACCCCGATGCCGACTATTTCGCCACCCAGCCTTTTTGCTGCCGCCATAACCTCGCCTATGGAGCTGCCGGTGGTGAGGATGTCATCAACAATGAGGACTCGTTCGCCGGGGTTGACGGTAAAGCCCCGCCGGAAAGCCCTATCCTGAGCGCCTTCCTTTTCGGCGAATATCCCCCTTACCCCCAGTTGTCTGGCGACCTCAAAAGCCAGGATAATACCGCCGGTGGTTGGTCCGGCGACAAGTTGAATCTTTTGCTTACGGAAGTGGTCAGCAATCATCCCGCAGAGCCGGGCGGTATAGTCCGGGAATTGCAAGACCCTGAACTTCTCCCAGTAAACGGGGGAATGCCGCCCCGAGGTGAGCAGGAAGTGCCCCTCAAGTACCGCCCCCGATTTTTTAAAGATTTCCTCTATATTAGTTATCTACCTCACCCCCCTGAAGCATCAGAGCTGGCAAGCTGCTCCTCCAGCGGGTAGTTATCAACAAGCCCCCACCCGCTTGTTGGCCAGAACGATAACCAGGCTTTGCCAACTATGTTTTCCCGGGGTACTGTCCAGCCTTTGTGAGAATCGTTGGCAACATTGCGGTTATCACCGAGAACAAAATACTCGTCCTCAGGGACTTTTAGCAAAGGGAAGGTATAGCTTGGGGGATTTCTAACATAGGGCTCGTCCAGTTCTGTGCCGTTAACATATACCGCCCCGTTTTTTACCTCCACACTATCGCCGGGTAAAGCGATGACGCGCTTAATATAGATTGACTCGGGGATAAGCGGCGGGTGTAATATTATTACATCGCCTCTTTCCGGTTCCGTGAAATGGTAGACTACCTTATTAACCAGCAGCCGCTCCCCCTGCACGAAATTGGGCTCCATGCAGTTCTCCATTATAATGAAGCTCTGAACTGCAGCCTGCAACATGAGGAAGATGACCACCGCTATTACGAGTGTTATAGCAACCTCACGCAAAATAGCTTTCATCTAAATCTACTCCCTCAGGCAGCCCCCATTATACCCCATCCAGTCTACTTTTAGCCAATGTTTAGGTCATTTAGTAGCATATCCCCCTAAAACTCCCCATAATGTATTTAGAGGCTTCTTACCCCCTTTTACTGGGGCGTCTGCGGCTTATCCCGTAATTTTCTCTCCCTACCCCCTCCCCACTTTAGGC
>CAYWCO010000073.1:0-5552 GCA_964456815.1 uncultured Dehalococcoidales bacterium
CTTGAGAGCAGCTGTCATTTCTTTCTACTCTGCCGCTTGCCATAGCGGGCAAACTTCCGGCTTAACTTCCTGCCCGGCGGGGTGAAGATAAATATAAAATAAAGGGCATATATGCCAAGAAGGATAAACACCAGACGCATCAAGGCGGGCAGCCAGCTACCGGACTCAACGGCAAAGGAGCGAATCAGGGTTACAATTACACCGACTATGCCGATGTAGCCAATAATAATCAGGACGGTGGCTATCACCCGCCGGGTGCGGTGCTGCACCACGCTCTCGGCGGCACTTGTGGTAAAGCCGGTATTGGTGAAGGCGGATAGAGACTGGAACATCGCCATCTTGGGCTCCATGCCGGTAAGCTGAAAGGCGATACTTCCCAGTTTGACTATAGCCATGATGATCAACACAATCGCCGCCAGCAGGAATAAATAGAATAGCATTTTAGCCTCCTTAGCTATGCTGTGTACTTAAAGGGAAATAAATAATCCCAAGCTAAAAACCGAACATCCTAGCTGACATCTCAGCCAGCCTCATCCCGTAGGCGGGGATAATGCCCAGAAGCAGCACGCCGAGGCAGGAGATAGATAGAGCCAACCTCAGCGCCCAGGAAGAGGGCACCTTCTCCTTAGAGGCTGGCTCGCCCACCCACATCACCTTGACCACCCTCAGATAGTAGTAGGCGGATATCACGCTGTTGATTACGGCAATAACCACCAGCCACAATAGCCCGTGCTGCACCGCCCCGCTGAAGATATAGAACTTAGCCATAAAGCCAGCCGCCGGCGGCATGCCAATCAGGGAGATTAAGCACAGGGTCAGGGCTAAAGCCAGCAGCGGCGCCCGCCTCCCCATCCCCGAATAGTCCTTAATCAGGTCGCTGTCAAGCTTGCCCGAGATGGCGATAATGGCAATAAAGGCACCGAGGTTGGTCAGGGCGTAGCTGGCGAGGAAGAAGAGAAGACCGCTCCTGCCCACAATGTCTGCCAACGGGGAAAGCCCCACCGTTGCCAGCCCCACCATAAGGTAGCCCGCCTGGGCGATGCTGGAGTAACCCAGCATGCGCTTGATGTTGGTCTGGGGGAGGGCGATTACATTGCCCAGGGTCATGCCGATAGCCGCTAGCACGGCGAAGGTGAACCCCCAGTCCAGGCTCAGCCATGAGGGAAGCCCGAAGGCGGAGTAAAAGACCCTCAGGATAACGGCAAAGCCGGCCGCCTTACTGGCTACAGACAGGTAGGCGGTTATCGGTGTTGGCGCCCCTTCGTAAACATCGGGAACCCACATATGGAAGGGGACGGCGGCAATCTTAAAGCCGAAGCCGGCTATTATTAATACCATACCCAGAATAAGCCCGGGGCTGGCTAAAACACCTGATAATGACAAACCCTGAATGACTTCGGCAATCCCCCCGAGCTGCGTCTTGCCGGTAAAGCCGAAGACAAGAGCCATGCCGAAGAGCAGCACCGCCGAGGCTACCGCCCCCAGCAATAGATACTTCAGTGAGGCTTCGGTTGACTTGGGGTCTTTGAGAAAGCCAGCCAGGGCATATAATGAGATACTTGCAAGCTCCAGGGCAATATAGATAGAAATTAGCTCGGCGGTAGCCGCCATCAGCATCATACCCAAAGCCGATAACAGCACCAGGGCATAGTATTCGCCCTGAAAGCGGGAAAACTTGGAGACATAGTCCACCGAGGCCAGAATAATCAGGGCGGCGATGACCAGAAACAGCAGCTTAAAGAAGAGGGCAAAGTTATCCACCGCCAGCATATTGTTGAATATAGCCTGTGAGCCGCCCCCCCACATGGTAATGGTGAAGCCGGCGGCAACGACAATACCAGCTATGCTCACCCCCGCCAGCCACCCCTTCTGCTTGATGAACAGGTCAAGCAGGATGACCAATACGGCAGTAGCCGCCAGGGTCAGCTCAGGTAAAATTAGCCCTAGATTCAACATACCTTAAGCACCCAATAACCTCATTATGGGCATCACGCCCATCTTAATAACATCGGTCAGGATTGCCGGATAGATACCGACCAGCATAATCACGGCCACAAAGATAAACATATATACCCGCTCCAGAATATCGGCGTCATGAGCTTTTTTGAACTGCTCCAGTACCTGACCGTAGAATACGCGCTGGAGCATCCACAAAATATAGCCGGCGGTGATAACGATACCGAGGACGCCAAGGACAGTATAAATCTGAATCCCGGCAACGGTGGTGCTGGAGAAGCTGCCGACGAAGACCAGGAACTCGGCGGCAAAGCCGCTGGTGGTGGGCAACCCGAGGGAAGCCACCCCCGCCACCGAGAAGACAACGGCGATTATCGGCATCTGCCTTGCCAGCCCGCCGAGTTTTCGCAGGTCTCGCTCCCCGGCGTTGTGCATCACCAGACCAGCCATGGCAAAAAGTAAACCGGTGATGATGCCATGGCTGAACATCTGCAAGGTAGCCCCAACCATACTCACCTGCCCTAAAGCAAAGATGCCCAGAAGCACGTAGCCCATGTGGCTGATGCTACTGTATGCAATCAGCCGCTTTAAATCGGTCTGCCTCAGGGTTACCGCCGCCCCGTAGAGGACATTAACCACGGCCAGTATCACCAGGATAAAGGCATACTGCTGGGCAACGGCGGGGAATATACCAACGCAGAGCCGGAGCATGCCGTAGCCGCCCATCTTAAGCAGCGCCCCCGCCAGCACCACGCTCACTGCCGTCGGGGCATCGGTGTGGGCGTCGGGCAGCCAGGTATGCAGCGGGAAGACAGGTAATTTTACGGCAAAGCCGATAAGCAGGAGGAGAAAGATGGCGCCGGCGGGCATAACTGACTGAATCATCGCCAGCCCGCCCTGGGCTATCTCAACCATGCTCAAGCTGCCGGTGGTGAAATAAAGGCTTAAGATACCGGCAAGCATCATGGCGCTGCCGAAGAGGGTATATACCACGTACTTTATCGCCGAGTATTCTTTTCTCCCCGTCCCCCAGATGGAGATTAAGAAATACATGGGGATGACCTCTATCTCCCAGAAGAGGAAGAAGAGCAGAAGGTCAAGGGAGCAGAATACCCCCAGAATACTTGTCTCCAGAAGCAGGAGCCAGGCGAAGTACTCCCTGGGTCTGAGGTCAATCTTCCACGATATAAGCACCACCAGGAAACCGAGGAGGGCCATCAAGAGCACCAGGGGCAGGCTCAAGCCGTCCACACCCAGGTGATAGTGGGCGTTGATGGCTGGAATCCAGGAAAGCTTTTCCTCAAACTGGATTACATCAGCCGCCCGGTCAAAGATGGCAAAGAGATAAACGGACAGCGCCAGCGAAACAAAGGTAAAGACGGCGGCAATCCACTTTATCACCCGCCCCGATAAGCCGGGGGTAAAGGCAATCAGTATTGCCCCGATTGCCGGCAGAAAGATTATCCAGCTCAGATAATTAAAGTCCAACACTCGCTCCTATAGACATTCTTTCTACCTCACCCAAAGAAATAAAGGCAGATAATAATCGCCAGAATACCTATGCCAATAAATAGACCATATAGCTGCAGCTGCCCGCTATGCGCCTTGCGTATAGCCCTGCCCGTAGCCATAGTCCCACCGGCAACACCGTTCACCGCCCCGTCAACGCCATAGGTGTCAAAGAGTTGAAATAGGGCAAAAAGCCCGCGAACCAGGAAATTCCTGACAATGACCCTTTCATAAAGCTCGTCAAACCAGTACTTCCTATAGAAGAGGATATACAGCGGCTTGAAAATGCTGCCCATGCGCTCCGCCGATAGCCACCTGGCGCTGTACATCGCGTAAGCCAGCAAAATGCCCAGACCGGCCAGCATCAGCGACAGCCAGGGCAGGGGGTGAGCCAGGATGCCGAAGAACCCCTGGGCAAAGCTATGGGTCTCGCCATGACCCATAAACTCGCCGAAGGCGCCGGTAACATTCCAGAAACCGGAGACCACGGCCAGTATCGCCAGCACCACCATGGGCATAACCATAACCGAGGGTGACTCATGCGGCTTGCCGTGAGCCTCCCCACCACCACCCCGGTACTCACCACCGAAGGTCAGAAAGACCGCCCGGAACATATAGAAGGCGGTCATAAATACGGTTATCATCGCCAGGTAGAATAATATCGGCTGGTTTTGCAGAGAGGCCGCCAGAATCTCGTCCTTGCTCCAGAACCCGGCAAGGGGCCAGATGCCGGCAATGCTCAGCGCGGCGATAAGAAAGGTGGCATAGGTCCAGGGCATAAATTTGCGCAGTCCGCCCATCTGCCTCATATCAAAGGTGCCGGTGGCATGATTGACGCTGCCGGCGCCAAGGAATAATAGTGCCTTGAAGAAGGCATGATTAAAAAGGTGGAAGATGCCAATAGCCACCCCCCCAACCCCCAGCCCGAGCATCATATAGCCAAGCTGGCTTATAGTTGAATAAGCCAGTACCCGCTTGATATCGGTCATCACCAGACCCATGGTGGCGGCGAAGATAGCGGTAAAGCCGCCGATGACGGCTACCGTGGTCAGCGCCTCAACCGAGTGCTCAAAGAGGGGATAGCAACGGGCGACGAGAAAGACGCCGGCGGCAACCATCGTTGCCGCATGTATCAGGGCACTGACCGGGGTCGGACCCTCCATGGCGTCGGGCAGCCAGGTATGAAGCGGGAACTGGGCTGACTTGCCCACAGCGCCGGCAAAGATGCCAATAGCCACCCAGGTAAGGAGGGTGCCCCCCAGCGCCCCGCTTATCGCCAGGGAATGAAGCTGGGCGATATCAAAAGTGCCGGTGTTAAAGAAAAGAAGCAGGATTGCCGCCAGGAAGCCAAAGTCGCCGAGGCGGGTAACAATAAACGCCTTCTTGGCGGCGTTAGCCGCCGCCGGGCGGTGGAACCAGAAGCCGATAAGCAGGTAGGAGCATAAGCCCACCATCTCCCAGAAGACATACATAAAGAGCAGATTATCGGCTAAAACCAGCCCCAGCATTGAGGCGGTAAACAGCGACATAAAGGCAAAGTAGCGGTGATATCCGGGGTCGCCGTGCATATAGCCCTGGGAGTAAATCTGCACCATCAGGCTGACCACGGTAACCACGATGAGCATCACCGCCGTCAGCGAATCAACCATCAGCCCCAGGTGAATGGTAATGCCCCCCTCAATAACCACCCAGTTAATATCGGGCACCGGTAATGAGTGACCGGGGGCAGCCATAACCTCTACTAGCGCCCAGACCGACAGGGCAAGGGAGCCTATTAAAGAAGCAATGGTGATATAGCCGCCGAGCTTGGGCCTCTGGTTAAAGAACGGCCTAAAAAAGAGCGATATTAAGGCAAAGGAGAAGAGCGGCAGTAGAAAGATAAGCCAGACCAGTTGATGCGGCATCACAGCTTCCTCAATACCTCCTGTATCACGTGCTCCTTATCACTGGGCACAAGGATAGAATAGCTAGCCAACTCCCTATCTCTGGGCTCGCCGGAAGCGGGGAGGATGCGGGTGGGTATGCCCTCACCCTCAAAAAACTCCTTCCACATCTCGGCGGTCATTAGACTGTTTGCCTGTTTAACC
>CAYWCO010000074.1:0-5526 GCA_964456815.1 uncultured Dehalococcoidales bacterium
CGCTTATTAAAGGGGGGAGGGTGGGTAAAAAGAATAAGCTTCAAGCCCCATGTTGAATAATTGGCTTTTCGTGATATACTGTAGGGCATGAAGGGGAAAGACCTCTTATCAGTAGCTGATCTCACCAGCGAGGACATTCGCCAGCTTATATCAGATGCCGTTGATATGAAAGCCCAGGGCTGGCTGTCCACGCTCAGCAACAAGACGCTGGCGATAATGTTTGAGAAGCCGTCGCTGCGGACGCGGGTCAGCTTTGAGCTGGCTATGCGCCAGCTAGGCGGGCAGACCATTTATCTCTCCCCGGCTGAGGTTGGACTGGGGAAGCGGGAGGCGATTCCGGATGTTGCCCGGGTTCTCAGCCGCTATGTGGATGCCATTGCCGCCCGCACCTTTTCCCACAAGGCATTGGAGGCCCTGGCCAGTTATTCCAGCGTGCCGGTGATAAACGCCCTCTCCGATTGGGAGCACCCCTGCCAGGCTCTGGCTGACATACTTACCATTTATGAGAAGAAGGGGGAGCTAAAGGGCCTGACATTGGCCTTCGTTGGCGATGGCAATAATGTGGCTAGAAGCCTTATGCTGGCGGCTTCGCTTAGCGGCATGAATTTCAGGATTGCTTCCCCGCCCGGTTATACCCTTGACGATAGGGTGGTGCAGATGGCGCAGAGCAACGCCGCTGGCAGCGGTGGTGAGATACTTTGCACTGGTGACCCCCATCTGGCGGTGAGCCAGGCTGATGTTGTTTATACCGATGTCTGGGCAAGCATGGGGCAGGAGGCGGAGGCTGAGGCGCGACGCAAGGTATTTGCCAGCTACCAGGTGAATAGTGAGCTATTGTCCCTGGCCGGGGAGGGGGCTATATTTATGCATCCCTTACCGGCCCATCACGGGGAGGAGGTGGCTGAGGGGGTCATAGATAGCCCCGAGTCAGTGGTCTTTGACCAGGCGGAGAACAGGCTGCACCTGCAGAAAGCGCTGCTGGCGGAGATACTGGGGGGACTGGAGATTCCGCTGGCTGGCTTTCGCTAAGGTAATTATCTACCTCACCCCCTGTGTCCCCCTCTCCTTTGAAGGAGAGGGGGAGAATAGAGAAAAGAGGGGTTTCACCCCTCTTAATCCCCCCAAAAGTAAGAGAGACAAAGAGAGGCGAAGATATGAAGTTAGCTATTACACAGATAGTCTTGGCAGCGCTTATCTTGACTGACTGCCTTTGCTTTGTCATTACGGTTTCCCCTCTATTTCTTTGTGTTGTTCCGGTGCTGGGTCTAGCAGTGCTGGGGATTGGTATCGCCCAATTCCTGAAAGCAAAGGCATAATTACCCCCTAAAAATCTATGAGCAAACCGATTGTGGCTATTATTGGCAGACAGAATGTGGGCAAGTCAACCCTCCTGAATCGGCTGGCGGGCAAGCGGCTGGCTATTGTTGCCGATATGCCCGGCACCACCCGCGACCGCAGATTTGCCGATATTTCCTGGCAGGGGGCTAGCTTTACCCTGGTTGATACCGGGGGGCTTGAGGTAAGCCCCCGCTCTTCGGTTGGGTGGGGGGTAAAGGCGCAGGTTGAGGCGGCTCTCGCCGAGGCTGACCTTATTATCTTCTTGGTCGACGCCAAGGATGGGGTGGTTGCCTCTGACCTTGAGATTGCCCAGATGCTTCGTAGTTCAAGCAAGCCTTTAATAATGGCGGCTAATAAGGCGGATAACCCCAGGCTTGAGAGCGGGGCGGTGGAATTTTATCAGCTGGGGCTTGGTGAGCCGTTGGCTATTTCAGCCTATCATGGCCGGCATACTGCTGAACTGCTGGATAGGGTTATCTCGCTGCTGCCGCCCCCCAGGGCTGTTGAGAGCAGGGCTGAGATTATGAAGCTGGCTATCGTCGGCAGACCTAACGTGGGCAAGTCTACCCTCCTAAATACCATTTTGGGTGAGGAGCGGGCTATCGTTGATGAGACCCCGGGCACTACCCATGATGCGGTAGATACAGCACTTGACTTTGGGGGTCAAAATGTGATACTTATTGATACCGCAGGTATTAGACGGAGGGGCCGATGGGGGGTGGGAGTGGAGCGGTACAGCGTAATTCGAGCCCTCCGCGCTATTGATGAGGCTGATATTGCCTTGCTTGTGCTTGATGCCACTGAGTTGCTTACAGCTCAGGATAAGCACATCGCTGGATATATTCAAGAAGCGGCTAAAGGAGTGATATTGATAGTTAACAAGTGCGACCTGACTCAGGATAAGAGTGTAACTGAATATGACAGGTATATCAGGCGCCAGCTCAGGTTTATGTCCTATGCGCCGTTAATTTATATTTCAGCCAAGCTTGGGCAGGGGGTGGACAGGGTAATGCCTCAGGCGTTTGAGGTATATCAGGAGAGGCTCAAGCGTCCACCTACGTCCCTGATTAACAATGTGGTTGAGGCGGCGGTAGCCTCCCATACCCTGCCCAGAAAGGGCGCCAAGCAGCTGAAGGTTTTTTATGCTACCCAGGCGGAGGTCAATCCCCCGACCTTCGTCTTTTTTGTCAACGACGCTAAGCTAGTCCACTTTTCCTACCGGCGCTACCTGGAGAACAAGCTGCGCCAGGCATTTGGCTTCGGTGGCACTCCGCTTCGTTTAATATTTAAGACCAGAGGCGAATCATAATGACTTTGATGATTGCCAAGTTTGCGGCTGCAATAATAGTCGGTTATCTTTTGGGCTCTATCCCCTTTGGTCTGCTGTTAAGCAGACGGTACGCCAAGGTGGACGTTACAAAGTACGGGAGTGGCAAGACCGGGGCAACCAACGTCCTCCGGACCGCAGGTCGCAAGTCAGCGATTCTGGTGGTCGCCCTTGACCTGGCGAAGGGGATGCTGGCGGTGATATTTGCCGGCTTGATAGTGGGCAAGGGCTACCTGGTGGTGAACGGCGTTGGCTTGGGCGCACTGGTGGCTGAGGTTCTGGCAGCGTTAGCCGCTATCGCTGGACATAACTGGTCGGTATTCCTCAAGTTCCGCGGCGGGAGGGGGGTGGCTACCTTCTTCGGCGGGTTAATCGCCTTATGCCCGCCGGCAGCAATATTTGGCGGCGAGATTATAATTATTGGCGCTGGCTTGACCAGATATGTATCGCTGGGCTCCATTGCCGGAGCCGTCGGTAGCTATGCGGTGCTGGTCCCCCTCACCATTATGAATGGCTTCCCTCTAGAGTACCTGTTTTATGCCCTGGTGGGGACAATAATCATCTTTGTTATGCACCGGGATAACATTGCCCGCTTGATAGCGGGCAAGGAGCGCAAGCTCGGCGAGAAGGCAAAGAGGAGAGGCTCCTCCGGCCACACCGGGGGTGCGGGATAGGGTATGCCCAAGGTTGCCATTATTGGTACCACTACATGGGGGATAACCCTGGGGGTGGTACTAGGTAGTGGAAAGGTGGAGGTTGGGTTGTGGGCGCGAACAGAAGAGGAAGCATCAGAACTGGAAAACGCCGAGCGTCATTCCGGTGCCTTTTCCGATGTTACCTTCCCCACTCGCTTGTCAGTCACCAGCTCACTGGCTGATGCCTTAACTGGAGCTAAGGCGGTAATCCTGGCGGTGCCATCCCAGAGTATGCGGCAGAACATGAAAACACTTGCCGAATACCTGGATGGTTCAATGTTAATAGTCAGTGCCGCCAAGGGTCTGGAGGTCGGCAGTAACAAGCGCCTGTCCGAGGTAATTGCTGACGAGATAACCCCCGATTTTTGGCCCAATATCTGCGTTCTCTCCGGGCCTAATCTGTCGCAGGAGATTCTCCAGAACCTGCCGGCGGTGGCGGTGGTGGCGGCTGAGGGTGAGGCCGTAGCCAGGAAAGCGCAGCGGCTGCTGAATACCCCCAGCCTTTGTCTATATACCAATACCGATGTTACCGGTGTTGAGCTAGGAGGGGCTTTAAAGAATATTATCGCCATTGGCGCTGGCATCGCTGACGGCTTGGGCTACGGTGATAATGCTAGAGCAGCCCTAGTCACCCGCGGTCTCACCGAGATAACGGCTCTTGGTGTCGCCCTGGGGGCAAATCCACTGACCTTTTCCGGACTGACCGGCCTGGGTGACCTAATCGCTACCTGCTCTAGCACCTTAAGTCGCAATCACTATGTTGGGGTGGAGTTAACCAAGGGGCGCCCGGTGGAGGAGATAACCGCCTCCATGAGCGGTGTTGCCGAGGGGTTAAACACTACTGTCGTTGCCCACAACCTTGCCTCGCATCTTGGGGTGGAGATGCCAATTACGGAGAAGATTTATCAGGTGCTTTACCGCGGGCTTAGCTCTCGTCAAGCCGCACTGGAATTGATGGAGGCGCAGGCCGGGCACGAGCTGGAGGGGCGGAGGTGGCAGCTGTTCTCTCTGTTTAAGCGCTGAAGCACTACCGGTTGCGGCGGGAAAATCCCTTCCATTTTTCTGGCTCTGGCATGTTGGCTGGACTTAGGCTATCACCAAACTCCTGAAGCACCTGGCGCTGCTTTCTGGTTAGCGATCGGGGGGTGGCGACAAAGAGCGTGACCAGCTGGTCACCGCGCCCATTTCTGTGGAGATGGGGGACCCCCTGCTTTTTCAGCCTGAATACCTGCCCCGTTTGGCTGCCAGGCGGAATCTTGAGCTTGGCTTTGCCGTTGAGGGTAGGCACCTCTACCTCGGTGCCCAGTGTAGCCTGAACAAAGCTGATTGGCAGCTCGTAGAGGATATAATCACCCTGCCGACTGAAGAACTCATGCTCCTTGACTGATAGGGTGATGTAAAGATTGCCCGGCGAGCCGCCCCTTATCCCCACTTCCCCCTCGCCTTTGAGGCGTATGTAGGCGCCGTTGTCAACCCCGGCCGGGATATTGACCGTAATGCTGCGCTTGTGCCTCTCCCTGCCTGTGCCCTGGCACCGGGGGCAGGGGTCGGTAATAATTCTGCCGTTACCCTGGCACTGCTCGCAGACGATGGTGTGAGCAAAACGACCGAAGAGGCTCTGCTGGACGCGGCGCACCTGCCCGGCGCCGTTGCAGCTGGGGCATCTCTTGGGCTGGGTGCCCGGCTTGGAGCCAACGCCCTGGCACGAGGAGCAGTTCTCGGTGCGTAATATACTTACCTCCTTTTCACAGCCCAGCGCTGCTTCCTCAAAGGAGGTGGTAATGCTGTAGTGAAGGTCAGTGCCGCGCTGTGGTCCTTGGCGGGTGGCGGTGGCGGCTCCACCGAAGAAGGCATCAAATATATCTCCGAAGCCGCCAAGGTCAAAGCCTTGTTCCCATAACCCCTCGATACCACCATGCCCGAAGCGGTCATAGGCAGCACGCTTGTCCGGGTCGGAGAGGATTTCGTAGGCTTCGTTTACCTCTTTGAATTCCTCCGCCGCCCTCTCATCACGGTTGTGGTCGGGGTGATACCTGAAGGCAAGCCGGCGAAACGCCCTCCTTATTTCCTCATCAGAGGCGTCCCGGTCTATGCCGAGGACTTCGTAGTAATCACGCTTTATTGGCATGTTTTTAGAACCTCGTCCTCCCCCCTTTTAATTTAGGT
>CAYWCO010000075.1:0-5512 GCA_964456815.1 uncultured Dehalococcoidales bacterium
ACGGCTATAAAGCGATGCTCCCTGACCGGGCTAACAAGGAGCTTAACCCTATCTATCATTAGCCCATCAAATAAGCGGCATAGCTCGGCACACTTCTCAGTAGAGATGCGCCCCGCCCTGCGGTCAGTAACAAGCCCGGCTCCATCTATAGTGCAAAAATTGCCCCGAGCGGCTACATCCCCCGGGCGCAGGTCAAAATCTATCCCCATTGCCTCCACCACCCCCCGCCCGATGTTAAATTTGAGTGGGTCGTAGCCAAAAAGAGCCAGGTGACCTGGTGTGCTACCCGGGGTTATCCCCGGGCTCACCGGGTCGATAAGGCCGCATATACCTTTACCTGCCAGCTGGTCAAGGTTCGGCGTGCTGGCCGTTTCCAGCTCGGTCTTGCCCATTTTGGGACTGGGCAGTCCGCCCAAGCCATCAACAACCAGCAGCACAATCTTGGTTGGGGAAGGGATAGAAATTTCCCTCATTAGCTCCAGTTTATCTATCATAGTTAGCCCTTTCGCTCAAGCAGTACCTCCACCCCGGGCAATTTCTCACCACCCAGGAACCTGAGTGAGGCACCGCCGCCGGTAGAGACAAAGGTCATCTTATCCGCCAGCTTCATCCCAGCTACAACCTCAGCCGTAGAGCCGCCGCCGACAACAGTAGTCGCTTCAAGACTAGCCAGAAGTCTTGCCACAGCCTCTGTACCTTGGGCAAATTTGGGTATCTCATATACGCCCATAGGCCCGTTCCAGAAAATCGTCTTGCAGCGGCGCAGTTCCTCGGAGAAATTGTTTATAGTCCGGGGGCCGATATCAACAATCCTCCAGTCTGGGAGTATCTCCTCTACCGATACTGTCTTAACCCTGGCTTCAGCACTGATTATATCGGCAATAACCACATCAACCGGTAATAGCAAGCGCACCCCCCGCTCAGCGGCCTCCTTCAGCAGCTTAGCGGCAAAATCCAGCTTATCATTCTCTACCAGCGATAAGCCCACCTCATAAGATTTAGCCTTTAAGAAGGTAGCGGCCATGCCGCCGCCGATGAGGAGGCAATCTACCTTGTCCAGGGTATTTTCAAATACGGCAATCTTGTCGCTTACCTTGGCGCCGCCGGCAAGCTCGGCGAAGGGACGAGCCGGCTTAGCCAAAATACCCTCCAGGACGTTGATTTCCTTTTCTAATAGTAGCCCAGCCACTGCCGGCAGATAGTTGGCAACCCCCACTATCGAAGCATGGGCCCGATGACTGGCGCCAAAGGCATCATTCACATAGATATCAGCCAGCCTGGCCAAGGCTTTAGCAAAGGAGGGAACGTTTTCACTCTCCTCAGGCTGAAAGCGGAGGTTCTCCAGGAGCAGAACATCGCCCCCTTTTAGACCTTCTGCTTCCTTTTCCACCTCAGGTCCAATGCTGAAATGAGGGGCAAGCTCTACCTTTTGCCCCAGGAGCTCTGATAGGCGCTGGGCAACCGGAGCCAGGCGTAACTTTTCAACCACCCTCCCCCCGGGACGACCAAGATGAGAGCACAGGATAACCCTGGCTTTTCGCCCAATAAGGTATTTGATTGTAGGCAGGGTGGCTCGGATGCGGCTATCATCGGTAATAGCCCCGCTGGCTTCATCCAAGGGGACATTAAAGTCAGCCCTGACCAGGACCCTTTTACCGCCGACATCTATATCCCTGATTGTAAGCTTATTCATTACTTCCCCTGAGTAACGAGTGGCTGGGAAATAACCCCATAACCTGCCTGGCTATCCCCTCGGCATCAAGACCATAATTAGAACGGAGGATGGCCTGACTGCCCTGCTCCACAAACTCATCAGGGATACCAATGCTTTTTACCTGGATATCGCTAACACCCGCTTCTTTAAGCAGGCTGACTACGCTGCTGCCAAAGCCTCCGCTGAGGGTATTCTCCTCAACCGTAACCAGGCGCTTAATATCCCCCGCCAGACCTAATATAAGCTCGGCATCCAGCGGCTTGGCAAAGCGGGCATTAACCACTGTAGCCTCAATTCCTTTTGGGGCTAATTTCTCGGCGGCTTCAAGAGCTGGAGCCACTGTAGTTCCTATGGCTAATATAGCCACATCCCCACCGTGTCTTAATATCTCCCCTTTGCCTACGGGAATCTCATGAAGCTCTGAGTCTAATTCCACACCCAACCCCGAGCCCCGGGGGTAGCGTATCGCCATAGGGTGCTTTGACCTCACCGCGGTGTAGAGCAGGTGCTGAAGCTCATTCTCGTCCTTGGGCGCTGATACTATCAAATTAGGGATTAATGCCAGATAAGAGATATCCAGGGTCCCCTGGTGGGTCTTGCCATCATCACCGACAATACCGCTGCGGTCGATAGCAAAGACGACAGGCAAGTCCTGGAGGCAAACGTCATGAATGAGCTGGTCAAAGGCACGTTGCAGAAAGGTGGAGTATATCGCCACGATAGGTGTAAAACCCTGTGTCGCCAGCCCGGCGGCAAAGGTAACGGCATGCTGCTCGCAGATGCCAACGTCAAAAACCCGCTCGGGAAACTCAGCCGCAGCTATACTCAGATAGTTTCCCTCAGGCATAGCCGGCGTAATTGCCACCAGTTTCGGATTCTCCCGAGCCAGACGAAGCACCGTCTGAGCAAACACCTCGCTGTAGGTCGGTATTTCCTCAGCAGTTACGCCCTGAGCTGGTACGCCGTGAAAGTAAACGGCATCGCCCTCAGCGGGAAGATAGCCCTTACCCTTAGTGGTAACAATATGGACAAAGGCTGGTTTTGTGCAGTAGTCCCGCGCCTGAGTCAGCGCTATCTCAAGGTCACCAATATTATGCCCATCAATAGGCCCGATATAGGTAAAGCCGAGCTCCTCCCAGAGCACGGTGGGCATAATTAACCTCTTGAATACGTTCCTAATCCGCAGGCCTATCTGCCATAGCTGCTTCCCCCAGGGGAAAGCGTCCAGTAGCCGCTTGCTCTCCGCCTCCGCCCAGCGGTAGCGGTAGTCAAACCGCACCCGGCTCAGGAGCTTGGCAAAGGCGCCAACGGTGGGCGAGATTGACATCCCATTATCATTCAAAACCAGGCAAATCTTTGAGCCCAGATGCCCTGCCTGATTCAGCGCCTCAAGCGCCATCCCTCCCGTTATCGCCCCATCACCAATAACGGCAATCACGTTGTAATCATCGCCGGAAAGGTCACGGGCGATAGCCATACCCAACGCCGCCGAGATTGAGGTACTGGCATGGCCACTGCCGAAGGGATCGTGCTCACTCTCGCTGCGGCAGGTAAAACCGGATAGCCCCCCGTACTGGCGGAGAGAGGCAAAGGCTTTCCTCCTGCCGGTGAGCAGCTTGTGGACATAGCTTTGATGTCCCACGTCCCAGATAATCTTGTCCCGTGGGCTATCAAATACCCGATGTAAAGCCAGGGTCAGTTCAACTACACCCAGATTAGAAGCCAGATGACCGCCATTAGCACTTACCCTGGTCACCAGCTCCTGCCTGAGCTCAGCCGCCAATTGCTTGAGCTCCGGCTCGGTTAGTTTCTTCAAATCGGCGGGGCTATCTATTTTATCTAATAGCCTTGGCATTAAAGTTGACCTCATACTAACAATGTGGCAAAGCCATTGTCAAGCAATATTGACCTTTGCCCAAACCCGTGCTACATTGGGGTAATAGCTAGTCCCTGTAGCTCAGCTGGATAGAGCGGCTGCCTTCTAAGCAGCGGGTCGTGGGTTCGAATCCCTCCAGGGACGCCATATTTTTTAGTAGTAATAGCGCCCCCTCCTCCTGAAGAAAAAGCCCATAATCAGCCCAAAAACAAGACCGCCAAGATGAGCCTGCCAGGCAACACCGGGTATAAAAGACCAGAGAACAAAGAAGAATAAAATCACCATCCACAGGCGCATGGGGACAATAAAGTACACCAAAACTCTCAAGTTAGGCATCATCACCACCAGCGCTCCCGCCAGGGCATAAATAGCCCCCGAGGCACCTATAGCCACGGTATAGGGCACAGCGAGAAGGATATAGAGAATATTCCCCAGTATCCCCCCGCCAAAGTAGGTGATAAGGAAATTTCTTGCCCCAATCAAGCGGTAGAGGAAACCCCCGAAGAAGAACAGAATCAACATGTTGGCTAAGATATGCCATATGCCCCCGTGGACAAACATGTTGGTCACCAATGTCCAGGGCCTATCTAAAAAGCCCGCTGGCTGGAGCCCAAGAAACCAGATAAGGTCCGGGTTAATAGAGGTAGCGATAAATAGCAGCAGGTTTATACCGATTAAAACCCAGACCGTAGTCAGACCAGAACCTCTATATCTCATATAACTCCCTTCTGAACATGTCTGCTCGGGCAGATTGGGTTACAGCTTTATTATTTCCCCCTTGATCTCTTCACCAATGGTTAAAATGCCGAAGGAATCTTGTGCCCGGCCGGGATTAAAGAAAAGGATACCCTTCTTTACCTCATTCTTTGACTGATGTGAGTGGCCGAAGATGATAATATCAATTGCTTCAAACATCCCTCTTACCCTATCCTCTATACCGAAGGGAGCACCCCAGCCATGGGTAATCCCGATTCTCTTCCCCTCTATCCTCAATAGCTCCTTTTCCGGGAGAAGCCGCTTAAGCTCCTCCGAATCCATATTACCCCGTACCGCTCTTACCTCTCCAAGCTGCTTCAAACCGTCAAGTACGCCCTTAGCCACAAAATCTCCACTATGGACTATAAGGTCCACCTCAGTCAGGGCAACCAATACCCGCCCAGGAATTTCGCCAGGTGACCTTACATGTGTATCAGAGAGCACTCCTATTCTCATGCCACCTCCTCAAGGGCGGAGGAGTAAGCCTCATAGGTCCTGGAGTCAAAGAGGACAAATACTACCTCCCTTACCGAGGTGTCCTCCCCTTTGAGAAAAGAGACCACGGCTTTAAGCGCCACCCTCGCCGCCTCAGCCAGTGGATAGCCGTAGGCACCAGTGCTTATTGAGGGGAAGGAGACACTGGTTAGATTATGGGCTGCTGCCAGCTTCAGGCTTTCTCTATAGGCGCTTTCCAGCAGGGATGCTTCAGCTTTATTTCCACCCTGCCAGATAGGGCCAACGGTGTGAATCACATGCCCGGCCGGCAGATTTCCCCCAGTGGTGATGACCGCCTTGCCCGTGGGCAAGCGTCCCTGGCTAGCCACAATCTGCTTGCACTCCTCCAGGATAACCGGGCCTCCAGCACGATGAATTGCGCCATCAACACCGCCTCCACCCATCAACCCAGGGTTAGCCGCATTAACTATGACGTCCGTAGTCTGCCTGGTGATATCCCCCTGGACTATAGATAGCCTCGCCTGGTTAATCACAAGTTCTCCGGCTTGCCTCTCCATTTCATGCCTCCTTCCCATTATATAGCTGATGTGGGCGGGCGTCCAGTTCTAAGCCAGGTTGCACCGGGGCTTTGGATTTGCTAAACTACTTAAACCTAGTGGGCCGTTAGCTCAGTTGGTAGAGCACCTGACTTTTAATCAGGGTGTCACAGG
>CAYWCO010000076.1:0-5344 GCA_964456815.1 uncultured Dehalococcoidales bacterium
CATCAGGGTGATTACCGCCCCAACCCCGATGATAATGCCAAGCATGGTCAGCGCCGAGCGTAACTTGTTGGCAAGCAGCGACCTTATGGCGATAACAAGCGATTCAAAAAGCTTCACTGGCTGGCAACCTTCCCATCATGCAGACGAATGACGCGCTTAGTTTTCTCGGCGATATCCGGCTCATGGGTAACAATGATAACGGTAATACCATCCTTGTTGAGTTGGCGAAAGACGGAGATAATCTCCTTGGTGGAGGCACTATCAAGGTTGCCGGTAGGCTCATCGGCTAGAATGAGGGGCGGGTCATTAACCAACGCCCTGGCTATAGCCACCCGCTGCTGTTCACCGCCGGATAGCTCAGTTGGTTTATGCTTAGCCCTTCCCCCCAGTCCCACCCGCTCCAGGGCTTCCATAGCCTTCTGGTGCCTTTGGCCGCCACCC
Source organism: uncultured Dehalococcoidales bacterium (assembly GCA_964456815.1). Classification (GTDB taxonomy): domain Bacteria; phylum Chloroflexota; class Dehalococcoidia; order Dehalococcoidales; family BS750m-G39; genus CAVTZP01. Next base: position 442 of record CAYWCO010000076.1, read on the forward strand.
CCATAGATAAGGGGAAGCTCAACATTGGATAGGGCAGTGGCACGAGACAAAAGATTAAAGTCCTGAAAGACAAAACCAAACTTTTTATTTCTTAACTCAGCCAGCTTGTTATCGTTAAGCCGGCTGACATCAACCCCGTCAATTAAGTACCTGCCCGAGGTCAGTCTATCCAGACAACCAATAACATGAAGCAGGGTGGACTTGCCCGAGCCTGAGGCGCCAACAATGGACACCATTTCCCCGGCTTCGATGGTGAGAGACACCCCATTAAGGGCGTAGAGCTCAACCTCCCCCATCCGGTAGACCTTGGTGATGTTTTCCAGCTTAATCATATCTCTAACCCGTTAAGGCTTACTCGCTAAACATTAACCCCCCTGGCTGGAAGGAGGACCTTTTCTCCACCACCACAACCTCACCCTCCTCAAGACCATCTAAAATCTCAACCTCATAGCCATCACTAATCCCGATAGCTACCGGCCTTTCCTCAATCTGACCATTGACCACAACCTTGACCACCAGATTACCCTCACTATCCTCCCCAATAGCGCGGTTGGGCACCAGCAAAACGCCACTCCGTTCAGCAATGATGATGTCGGCGGTGGCGCTCATTCCCGCCTTAAGCCCGTAAACTTCGGGCGCTTCAAAGCCAACCTTAATCTTGTATAATACCAGCCCTGACTCCTCACTCGCCAGCGGGGAGATAGAGGTAACCTCGCCCTCAAGCTGAACCCCGGGCAGGGCATCAACCCCAATAATAGCTCTTTGCCCCAGCTCCACAATTGGTATATCTATCTCGTCAACCTCAGCACTAAGTTCCATCTCCGCCGGGTCAACCAACTCAATGATGGTCTTGGTGGCATAGTCCATGGCGGAGAGGCTATCACCCTCTTTAATATTCACCGCGGCAATGACGCCGTCAAAGGGGGCAACCATCACCGCCTTATTCAGGTCACCGTTAGCCATGTCCAGAGCCACCTGGGCTCTCTCCACCCCCAGCTGGGCAGCCCTTATCGTCCAGAAATCGGCAACATAAAGAACTCCTGAGCTAAATAAATCCTCCCCCCGCCCCCGAGCCAGCCTCTGTGCGGCTTCAGTCAATTCTTTCTCGGCTTGCTCCAGCCCCTGTTTCACCTGCCAGTACTGGCCATAACTTAACCCTTCCTCCAGCGATTCCTCAGCCTTGCTTAACTTCCGTTTGGCGTCAGCAATAGAGGCTAATGCCGCCGGAACATCAAAGGCAAAGGTAGAATAGGTATAGGGATAGGTTAGACTGCTATAGCTAGCTTCAGCTATTTCCATGTCGACTTTAGCGGCTCTGGCAGCCAGTTCTAAAGAAGTGGCATCCAGCCTTGCCAGCACCGTACCTTCGCTTACCCATTCACCCTCCTCAACATTTACCTCGGCTATAGTGCCGGTAATGCCGAAGGTCAACTTCCTATCCTTAATAAAAGAAAGGTTGCCATCGGCACTGACGGTTACCATTAAATCACCCCGGACTACCTCGGCTAGCTGGCTCTGACCTTCCTCGACCTGACCGGCACAGGCACTAAGGCCGGCCACAAGTAAACAAGCCAGAGCTATCATTAAACCTGATTTCACCTTATTTCTTCTCATCGGCTTCCTCCTCGGAGCTTCTACTGGCCGCTCTGGATGGCGTGTGACCCCTCAATAACCCCTCAACAGCGGCCAGCTGTTCGCTGGCTATCCTTACTATTTGTTCCACGGCGTCAGCCTTGAATAAGATTAACCCCCTCCCGCCAGGTCCTAAGAAAACAAGCAGGGTGGTCCCTGTTTCTATGCCCAGCTCCTTGCGGGCATGGGCCGGTATGACCACCTGCCCCCTGGGACCGACGGTGGCTGAGCCGAAACACTTGAACTCATGCCAGACATCTTTGTTATTCATGCGCCTCCCCCCCTCGTGGTAATAAATATCTGATTTGTATGAAATATAGAATATTTTTGAAAAATTGTCAAGTGTCTGTGGAAAAGGCGGAGGGTTCAAAAAAAATGGCTCTACCTGCCCAGTTCCTTGGCTCTATTATAAGCCGCTTTTACCGCCCGCTTAACCAGCTCGGCAAAGCCTCCCTTTTCAAACTGCTCAAGAGCCTGGGCGGTGGTGCCGCCGGGGGAGGTAACCATCTGGCGCAACTCGGCTGGCTCTTTGCCCGACCTCTGGATAAGGTGACCCGAGCCGAGCATGGTCTGCAGCACCAGCTCCAAAGCCTTACCCCGGGGAAGACCAATCCCCACCGCGGCATCAACCAGTGCCTCAACCATTAAAAAGAAATAGGCGGGGCCGCTGCCGCTTATCGCCGTAGCCATATCAATATATTTCTCATTATCAACGTAGACCTCTTTACCCATAGCCCCAAGGATAGCCCTGACGAATTCCTTTTGCTGCCCGCTCACCCCGGCGGTAGCCGTCCAGACGCTTATCCCCTCACCAACCTGGGCCGGGGTATTGGGCATCGCCCGAACTATGCTATCATGCCTCAGCCCGCGAGCCAGAGTTTTAGTTTTCGCCCCGGCAACAATTGATAAAACAAGCTGAGACGGCTTGAGGTAACCTTTTAGCTCTTTCATTACCTCAACCAGATTCTGCGGCTTAACCGCCAGAACCAGTATATCGCCTATCTCCACCGCCTGCTGGTTATTGCCGGTCACGGCTACGCGGTACTTCCGCGCCAGAAGCTTACGCCGGGGGTCAGCAATATCACTGACAATAATCGTCTCCGGCTTAGCCAGCCCCTTTTTCAGAACAGCCGCCAGCATGGCTTCCCCCATATTGCCCCCGCCGATAAATGCTATTTTCATAACCTCTACCTCACCACTATATTAACCAGCCTGCCCGGGACATATATTGTCTTAACAATCTCCCTGCCCTCCAGGTGAACCTTTACCTTCTGGCTGCTCAGCGCTTTTTCTTTGGCTTCAGCCTCGGTGATAGACGCCGGCACCGCAATCCGGTCGCGAAGTTTGCCGTTGACCTGAACCACCAGGGTAATCTCCTCATCCCGAGCCAGCTCCTCATCCCACCCCGGCCAGCTCTGGTTATGGATGCTGTAATCATGACCCCTCTGCTGCCACAACTCCTCAGCCAGGTGAGGGGTGGTGGGAGTTAGAAGCAGGAGCAGGGTATCTATCGCCTCATTCCAGGCAGAAACACCAACCGCACCCTCTTCTCTGACCCTGGCCAGATAGTCGGTGAACTCCATAAGGGCAGCGAGCATGGTATTGAAGCGGAGCCTTTCCATGTCCTCGGTAACCTTCCTGATGGTCTGATGGGTCAGGCGGGATAAATCCCGCTCCGCCTTCTGCCTAACCTCCCCACCCTCGCCGTATTCGCCGCTCACCAGGTTCCACACCCGGTTAAGCCAGCGGCTCATGCCGCTGATGCCAGAGTCATTCCACTCGCCGCCCTGCTCCCAGGGCCCGATGAACATCAGATAAGCGCGCACGGCATCAGCGCCCAGCTCAGAGACATAGCCGTCAGGGGTAACCACGTTGCCCCGGGACTTGCTCATCTTCTGCTTCTCGGCAACAATAACCCCCTGATTGAACAGGCGGGTAAAGGGCTCACCGAACCTAACCAGCCCCATATCCCGCAGCGCCTTGATGAAGAAGCGGGCATAGAAAAGGTGCATGACGGCATGCTCGGCACCGCCGGTATAAAGGTCTACCGGTAGCCAGTATTTTACCTGCCCAGCATCAAACGGTGCTTCTTTATGATGGGGGCTGGCATAGCGCAGGAAATACCAGGAGGAGCACATAAAGGTGTCCATGGTGTCGGTCTCGCGCCTGGCCGCCGCCCCACACTTCGGGCAGGTGGTATTGACAAACCGCTCGTGGTATTTCAGGGGGGACTCACCGGTGGGCTTAAACTCAGCGTCCTCGGGCAGGAGCACCGGAAGCTCTTTTTCGGGGACGGGGACGATGCCGCACCTATCACAGTAGACCATGGGGATGGGCGCCCCCCAGTAGCGCTGGCGGGAGATGAGCCAGTCGCGCAGCTTGTAGCTTATGGTCCGCCCACCCCAGCCCTTCTCCCCCAGAAAATCAGAGATTTTCTCGATGCCCTGCCCGCTGGGGAGACCGTTGAAATCTCCTGAATTAACCATAGTGCCCGCTTCGATATAGGCTTCCTCTAATTCTCCCCCCTGCCACTCCGGCGGGGCGATAACCACCCTGATGGGCAGGTTATACTTCTTGGCGAAGGCGAAGTCACGCTCGTCATGAGCCGGCACCGCCATCACCGCGCCGGTGCCGTAGCCCAAGAGAACATAGTCGGCAATCCAGATTGGCACCCGCTCACCGTTGAGCCGGTTAGTGCAGTAAGTGCCGATAAAAACCCCGTCCTTTTCCTTCTCCGTTGACAGCCGCTCTATTTCGCTCTGCCGCCGCGACTTTTCAACGTAAGCCTCAACCTCGGCTTTTTTCTCCGGCGAGGTGAGTTTTGCCACCAGCGGGTGCTCCGGAGCCAGTACCATAAATGTTACGCCAAATATAGTATCGGGGCGGGTGGTAAACACCCGAATCTCTTTTTCATCAGCGCCGGGGTGGTCAAGACCAAAGGAAATCTCGGTACCCTGACTTTTACCAACCCAGTTCCGCTGCATTATCTTTATCCGCTCCGGCCAGTCAATGCCGTCATGCTGCATAAGCTCATCGGCGTATCTGGTGATGCGGAGGAACCACTGCTCCAGGTCGCGCCGTTTGACCCCCGCCCCGCAGCGCTCGCAGAAGCCGTCCACCACCTGCTCGTTAGCCAGCACCGTCTGGCACTGGGGGCACCAGTTGACCGGCGCCCGGTCTCGATAAGCCAGGCCCGCCTCGTAGAGCTTCAAGAAGAACCACTGCGTCCATTTATAGTATTCCGGAAGGCAGGTAACCACCTCACGATTCC
>CAYWCO010000077.1:0-5204 GCA_964456815.1 uncultured Dehalococcoidales bacterium
AAATTAGCCTTGGCTTAAGCCCATTTTCTCACTTATCGGTCAGTTGCTAGCTAATCATACTATAATTAATTATACTGAATATATAACCTAAGAAGAGGATTATAATTACAGGTTGTTAACATGTTTGATAAGGTAGGAATAGTGGTAAGGGCAGGGGACGGCGGTGATGGGATGGTAAGCTTCCGGCGGGAGAAGTTCGTTCCCTTCGGTGGTCCTGACGGTGGCGATGGTGGTAATGGTGGTGATGCGGTTGTTGTCGCCGACCCGGCGGTTACCAGTTTTAAAGTTCTGGCAAGAAAAAGAAACTACCGGGCGGCTGATGGTGGGAAGGGGAGGAGTAAAAAGAGGCATGGCTGGAATGGGGAGGACCTGAGGTTAGCCGTGCCCGTGGGGACGGTGGTCTCGTATAAGTCGCAGATAGGGGACGATTCCATTATTGCTGACCTTGAGCAGCCCGGCCAGCAGGTTGTGGCGGCTAAAGGGGGGAAGGGCGGCTTCGGCAACACCCACTTTGCCACCTCAACCAACCAGGCGCCGCAGGTTGCCCAGGAAGGGGAGGAGGGCGAGGAGAATTCCATAATACTGGAGCTAAAGCTCATCGCCGATGTCGGGCTTATCGGCTATCCTAACGTCGGCAAGTCAACCCTGCTGGCGGCGGTTTCGGCGGCTAAACCCAAGATAGCCAGCTACCCCTTCACCACCCGCGAGCCCATCTTGGGTGTGGTTGAGGTCGGGAGGCTGAGCTTTGTCCTGGCCGAGATTCCGGGGCTGATAGACGGCGCCCACCTGGGGCGGGGTCTGGGGCACGATTTCCTGCGCCATATTATGCGGACCCAGGTGCTCATCCACCTGGTAGATGGCAGCTCATCGTCCCCGATTGATGATATGATAGGGGTAAATAACGAGCTTAGCCTGTTTGACTCGTCTCTGGCTAAAAAGCCGCAGCTGGTGGCGGTGAATAAGATTGATTTGCCCCAGGTCAGGGAGCGACTGGCCGAGATAAAGGAGAGCTTTAGCGCCGCCGGAGCGAAAGCCCTCTTTGCTTCCGCAGCTACCGGCGAGGGGATTCCTGAGCTTGCGGCTCAGGCTATAAAGTTACTTCAGTCGGCGGCTAAACCTGAGGCGGCTAAGATAAAGAAGGTCTTCCGCCCCCAGCCCCGGCTTTAATCAAGTTAGGAGCGATAGTAAATGAAGATTGGCGTGCTGGGGGGAACATTTGACCCCATTCATATCGGGCACCTTCTGGTGGCGGGGGAGGTAACCGCCGGCTTAAACCTGAGCCAGGTTATCTTTATGCCCGCCGGTCAGCCCTGGCTGAAGGGAGACAATCTCGTTTCGGCGGCGGAGCACCGTCTGGAGATGGTGCGCCTTGCCATTAACAGTAAGGATAATTTCAAGCTGTCCACCATGGAAATAGATAGAGCTGGCCCGACCTACACCGTTGATACCATGGCCGAGCTTAGCCGCCAGCTTGGCGCGGAGGATGAGCTATTCTTTATTTTGGGCTGGGATAACCTGACCCAGCTCCCTCAGTGGCATGAGCCGTCGCGGCTGATAAAACTTTGTCGGCTGGTGGCTGTCCCCAGGGTGGACTACCCCCCTCCCGACCTTGCCTCCCTTGAAGGCGCTGTCCCCGGCCTATCCGAGGGGGTTATCCTGCTTGAAAAGCCGCGCATAGACATTAATGCCTCGGAAATCAGGCAGCGGGTTAGGGATGGCTTGTCTATTAATAACCTCGTCCCCGGGGCGGTGGAGGGGTATATAAAAGAGCACGGGCTTTATGTGAGAGAGCAGGGTTAGGTTTAGATATCCAGGTTCTTGACGCTCCTGGCGTGCGCCTGGATGAAGGCTTTTCGGGGCGGGACCTCATCCCCCATCAGGACGTGGAATATGCGGTCGGCTCTGGCGGCATCATCCACCGATACTTCAAGCAGGGTGCGGCTGGCGGGGTTCATGGTCGTCTCCCAGAGTTGCTCGGCGCTCATCTCTCCAAGACCCTTATAGCGCTGGAATTCAGCCTTCTTCTCCTTTAGCTTGGTCAGTGCCTCTTCCTTTTCCTGCTCCGAGTAGACCCATTGCTCGAGCTTGCCCGCCTTAATCCGGTAGAGGGGCGGCTGGGCAATAAAGAGGTGCTGGTTGTTAATCAGCTCCACCATGTGCCGGTAGAAGAAGGTAAGCAGCAGGGTGCGGATGTGGGAGCCATCGACGTCGGCGTCGGTCATCAGGATGACGCGGTGGTAGCGGAGCCTTGATAGGCCAAGCTCCTCGTCGATGCCTGTCCCCAGGGCGGTAATAATAGCGCGGATTTCTTCGTGGGAAAGCATCTTATCCGGCGGCGCCTTTTCCACATTGAGTATTTTCCCGCGCAGGGGCAGGATAGCCTGGAAGCGGCGGTTCCTTCCCTGCTTGGCTGAGCCCCCGGCTGAGTCTCCCTCCACGATGAATAATTCACACAGGGAGGGGTCTTTCTCCGAGCAGTCAGCCAGTTTCCCGGGCAGGGTGGCGGTCTCAAGGCTCCCCCGCTTGACGATCAAATCTCTAGCCTTGCGGGCAGCCTCTCTGCCCTTGGCAGCAAGCAGGCACTTTTCCATAATTTTTTTGGCGTCATCGGGGTGCTCCTCGAAGTAGAGAGCCAGGCCTTCACTCACCACGCCCTCCACGTTGCTCTTTACATCGGGGTTGCCCAGCTTGGTCTTGGTCTGCCCCTCAAACTGGGGCTCGGCGAGCTTGACGCTGATTACGGCGGTAAGACCCTCTCTGACATCCTCCCCGATTAAATTTGGCTCATCCTCCTTCAGCAGCTTGTTCTTACGGGCGTAGTCGTTAAGGACGCGGGTCAGTGCCGAGCGGAAGCCGGTAAGGTGGGTGCCGCCGTCTATGGTATTAACGCAGTTGGCGAAGCTGAAGGTGGACTCGGCAAAGCCGTCGTTGTATTGAAGGGCAGCCTCCACCACCGTGCTGTTCACCGTATTGGAGATGTGAATAGGACGGTGGTGGCGGACGAGCCGGTTTCGGTTAAGGTGGCGCACGAAGCCGGAGATACCGCCCTCAAAATAAAAGGTCTTCTCCCGGTCTCTCCTTTCATCCCTGATGCATATCTCAAGCCCCTGGTTGAGATATGCTAGCTCCCGCAGGTGCTCGCTTATGGTGTTGAAATCATATTCAGCCTTACCGAATATCTTCTCATCGGGGAGAAAGGTGATGATGGTGCCGGTATCGCTGGCCTTCCCAATTACCTCCACCGCCCCCTCGGGTATGCCCCGCTTATATTCCTGCTGGTGGATTTTGCCATCGCGCTTGACGTTAACCTTGAGCCACGAGGAAAGGGCGTTTACCGCTGAGGCACCCACCCCGTGCAAGCCGCCCGACACCATATAGGTATGGCCGCCGAATTTCGCCCCGGCGTGGAGTGTGGTCATCACCGTTTCCAGGGCTGACATCTTGGTGGCGGGGTGAACGCCTACCGGAATGCCGCGCCCGTTATCCTCAACCCTTACCGTGTTGTCCTTGCTGAGGGTAACCCAGATTTTGTCGCAGCAGCCAGCCATAGCCTCATCAATGCTGTTGTAGGTGATTTCATATACCAGATGGTGCAGCCCTCGCTGGTCAGTGCTGCCGATGTACATACCGGGGCGGCGGCGTATTGCCTCCCGCCCCTCTAGGACCTGGATATCCTCTGCCCTGTATTTGTTATTTACTGACTTATCCTGTGCCATAAGCGTGCTTCATTCCCGGCTAGTGGTGAGGTGATAAACGATTGGTGGGGATATTAATACCCGAGTAGCTTCTGCCTATAAGAGAAGAGGCTACCCACCTGGAGACGATTTCAAATGATAGTAAGGCAGCCATTTATATCATTATAGCATAATTTAGCTATGAGGTGAAGCTGAAACCAGGTGTCCCACCAGCTCTTTTACCGGCACAGTCTTCTGCTCGGCGCTGGTCATATCGCGCAGTATCACCGTCCCCACCTTTAGCTCCTCCTCCCCGATAATTACCGCAAAGTGAGCGCCGAGGTTATTTGCCTGCCTCAGTTGCGCCTTGAGGCTCTTACTGCCCAGGGCCTCGGTTACCCCGATGCCCGCCTGCCTCAGCGCCGATGCCAGCTTTATCGCCTCCTCCCTGGCTTCATCACCGAGATAGGCAATAAATACCTGGGGCTTGGGCAGGGGTGGGACGGCGACATTTTGCTTCTTTAGGTTCAGTATTATCCGCTCAATACCGGCGGCAAAGCCGATAGCCGGCGTCGGTTTACCCCCCAGCTCCTCAATCAGCTCGTCATATCGCCCGCCACCTATAATGGTGCTCTGGGCGCCCCCACCCTCGGGCTGGATTTCAAATACCGTCCTGGTGTAGTAGTCCAGCCCCCGCACCAGGTGGTGGTTTACGGCGTAGGGGAGGCTAAGCAGTTCCAGATACCTCTTCAGCCGGCGGAAGTGCTCAGCGCATTCCGGGCAGAGGAAGTCAATCGTTTTGGGGGCGGAGCCGGCTACCTTCCGGCAGGAGGGCTTTTTACAATCAAGCAGACGGAGCGGGTTTTTCTTCAGCCTGGTCTTGCATTCGGGGCAGAGGTCTTGGGCATGACCTGCGTAGTGAGCCTTGAGCGCCGCCACATATTTGGGGCGGCATTTTTTACAGCCGATGCTGTTTAGCTGGAGTGATAGACGCTGCAGCTTTACCGAGAGCAGGAACTGCCATGCCATATCGATAATTTCGGCGTCAAGGGCGGGGTCGCCGTCGCCGATAGCCTCATAGCCGAACTGGTAGTGCTGACGGTATCTTCCCGCCTGGGGTCTTTCGTATCTGAAGATGGAGGCAATATAGTAAAGCTTTACCGGCTGGGGGAGGTTGTAAAGTCCGTGCTCCAGATAGGCTCGGCATACCGGCGCCGTGCCCTCCGGTCTCAGGGTCAGCTGGTTACCCCCCCTGTCCTCAAAGGTGTACATTTCCTTGGTGACAATGTCGGTATCCTCCCCGACGCTGCGGGCAAAAAGCCCGGTGTCCTCAAAGAGCGGCCCGTCAAGGCGCTCATAGCCGTAGAGCTGAGCCATTTCAGCCACCTTCTGCTCTATGTAGCGCCAGTAGGCTTGCTCTTGGGGTAGGATGTCTGAGGTCCCGCGCGGTGCCCGATATAACATGGCTTTTCTCAAGGCTAGAATACAGTATTAGTACTTGGTTTGTAAAGGGATATTTTGTGCCCGCCC
>CAYWCO010000078.1:0-5181 GCA_964456815.1 uncultured Dehalococcoidales bacterium
CCCTTAGGGCGTCTGCGGCTTATCCTATAATTTCCCCTCTACCCCTGAAAGTGGGGCGTCTAAGAGGGGGCTTTGCCCTAAATCTCCTGTTTTCGTTGGGGTGTCTAAGAGGGGCGCTAGCCCCTCTTTTTTTATTCTTCCCCCTCTCCTTTTGAAAGGAGAGGGGGATAAAGGGGGTGAGGTTAGTATAAAAATCTAGCTTCAGGCTGTTGACTATCGTGGTATAATAGTATATGGAGGGTGAGGTTAGGGAGCGAGAATTATAAATTTGGATATAGGTTGTATTGTTCTTGCTGGTGGCAAGGGCTTGCGCTTGGGACGGGATAAGGTTCTGGAGGTTGTTGGCGATAGTAATTTGCTGCAGCGGGTAGTATCTCAACTAAGCTCCTTTAACAGCGATATTATCATAGTTTTTTCTAGCGGGAAATCACTTCATCAATTTACTGGTTACCCGAGGTCTAGAATAGTAACTGATATCTACCCCGGCAAAGGCGCCCTAGGCGGTCTCCATGCTGGACTTGCCGCATCAAACACGCTTTATAACCTCGTTGTCGCCTGCGATATGCCCTTCCTGAACCAAGCCCTGCTGCAATATATGGTGCAGGTTTCGCCCGGCTTTGACCTCGTGGTTCCCCGGGTGGGTGAGCTGGTTGAGCCGCTTCACGCCGTTTACTCAAAGAGCTGCCTGTCTCATATTGAGCGGCTGATTAAGCAGGGTGAGATAAGGGTGAGGGCACTTTTTGAATTGGTTAAGGTCAGGTATGTGGAGGCTGACGAGATTAGCCGGTTTGACCCTAAGCACCTGAGCTTTTTTAACATTAATACTGAGGCTGACCTGGAGAGGGCGCAGCAACTGGCAAAGGAGATAAGCAGTGATAAGCGTTGATGAGGCGCTGGAGAAGATCCTTGAGCGCATAGATGTTCTTGAGGCTGAGGAAAGCCCCATTCTTGGCTGTCTGGGGCAAGTTCTGGCTGAGGACGTATCCTCCCCGATTAACATCCCCCCGCGGGACAATTCAGCCATGGACGGCTATGCCGTCAGGTCGGCGGATACCCGTGGCGCCAGCCCGAAGTCGCCCCGTCTTCTCCGTGTTATTGAAACCGTCACCGCCGGGGCTACCCCCAGGCGTGAGGTAAAAGCGGGCACGGCTACCCGGATTATGACCGGGGCACCAATACCTAAGGGTGCTGACTCGGTGGTGAAGTTTGAGAATACCGATGAGCCAGAACGCCAGGGGACTCCGCAGAAGATAGGCATCCTGACCGAGGTGGAGCCGGGCTTGGAGGTGCGGCGGGCGGGTGAGGATATTAGCGCCGGCTCACTGGTGTTGAAAAAGGGGACGGTAATCAGACCGGCGGAGGTCGGTATCCTGGCTTCGCTGGGGCGGAGTAAGGTTATGGTTATCCGCCGCCCGGTGGTGGCTATTTTAGCCACCGGGGATGAGCTAGTGGACGTTACTCAGGCGCTACCTCAGGGGAAGATATATAACAGTAATAGTTACAGCCTGGCTGCCTTAGTCCTGCGCTATGGCGGCATTCCCATGATGCTGGGGATAGCCCCGGATAGTGATGATTCTCTCGTTACTAAGCTTCGCCTGGGGCAGAATGCTGACATGGTGCTAACCTCTGGCGGCGTCTCCCTCGGTGACTATGATAGGGTGAGGGAGGTTCTGGCTAAGGAGGGTGAAATTATCTTCTGGCGGGTCCGGGAGAAACCGGGGAAACCGCTGACCTTCGGTGTGCTAAAGGGGGGTAGAAATATACCCTTCTTCGGTCTTGCCGGTAATCCGGTAAGCGCCATGGTTAACTTTGAGCTGTTTGCCCGCCCGGCTGTCCTCAAGATGATGGGCAAACAAAAACTGGCTAAGCCCATTGTGGAGGCGGTGGTTGAGGAGGCAATTGAGAATACCGATGGGCGGCGTGTCTTCACCCGGGCGATTGTGGAAAAGCGCGGCGGTAAGTACTTTGCCCGGCTTACCGGCCCCCAGGGCTCGGGGATTTTAACCTCCATGGCTTTAGCCAACGGGCTGGTGATTATTCCTGAGGATAAGCCCGGGGTGAAGCGGGGGGACCTGGTTAAGGTAATGATGCTGGACTGGGGTGAAGAGATTGATATTTGATGCTTCGGGGTTTGTCTTTGAACCACCGCCGGTAATATCCAGGGCGCGGCGCGTTTTGATTAAACCCAGCGCCGCCTACCCGGTGGTGTATCCAGTGACCACCAGCCCGGATATGCTATCGGCGATAATAGATGGTATCAGGCGGATTAGTGATGCCGATATCCTAATCCTTGAGGGCACCCCCCGTAGCGACCCGGTGTTACCGATATACAAAAGCCTGGGCTACGATTTCCCCCGCGTATTGACCATGGATGTGAAGGACTGTGTCTGGGTGGAGGTGGATAATCCCCTACCCAAGCCCCTGGCTATGCCTACCTTCTGGGTGCCTAATGTTATATTGTCCTGCGACTACCTGATAACGACGGCTCCGTTAAAGGTGATTAAGGGTAGCGGAAGCCTTAGCATAATGAACCTGCTCGGGGTGCTGCCGAGCAGTAAGTATGGGGCTAGGTCAAAGCGGGGGTGGAAGGATTTATACAGCCTGGGGATAAATAAGGTGATAGCTGACCTCTATTTTACCCTCCCCTTTGACCTCGGGATTATTGAAGCCCGCCAGAAGTTCATCGGTGGGAGCGACCCCACCCGGGGTGAGGTTGAGGATTGCGGCAAGGTTTTTGTCGGCGAGCCCTACGAGGTGGACGGCGAGGCTGCAGGGGTGCTGGAGCTTAAGACAGGTTACCTTGATTTAATCAAGGAGGCTAGGGTCGGGCTGGAGGGGTAGGCAGCCCCCTAATACCTTATGTCGAAGCCGGAGTACTTTCCGGAATATTCTGACCAGCTGGTGGCTACCTTTTCCACCTCAGCTGGCGGCGGCCCCACCTCAAGGTAACTGATTAGCTTTTCCAGCTGTTTTCTTTCTCCTTCCGCCACAACCTCCACTGCGCCCGAGGGCAGATTACGCGCATAGCCGCTCAGCCCCAGCTCGCTGGCTCTTTGGGAGACAAAGGCGCGGAAGAAGACGCCCTGAACATAGCCGTAGACTGTTGCCTGAAGCGAAACTAGCTCTTTACCTTCCATAGATTTATCTCAGGATGAACCTCAGCGGAAACTCCTCTTTATCCAGTCTGTATAGACCTTGCCGGTGAGCCAGGCGGGTAGCTTCGTTGAACTCATGCTTGGGCAGGGGCTGGGCGAGCTTGGGGATATCAGAGGCTTTATAGCAGGGGTGGTACTGAGCCATAATGTTCAGGTAGGTATTGGTTGAGATTTCCCGGGCAAGGAATTTTACCACCTCCCCGCTACCGGCCAGCCCATTAGGTAGTACCAGGTGGCGCACCAGTAGGCCGCGCTGAGCTACGCCCTGTTTATCCAGCTTGAGGTCACCGACCTGGCGGTGCATCTCCTTGACTGCCGCCCTATTTATTTCGGGGTAGTGCTTTATCCCCGATAGCTCCTCGGCGATTTTTTCATCGGAGTACTTCATATCCGGCATATAGATATCAACCACGCCGTCCAGCAGCTTCAGTGTTTCTAGGGCGTCATAGCCGCCGGTGTTATAAACAAGGGGGAGGGAGAGCCCGTTGGCCGCTGCCAGCTCCAGTGCTTCCAGGATATAGGGCACAACATGGGTGGGGCTGACCAGATTGATATTGTGGCAACCTTTAGCCTGGAGGGAGAGCATCATCCCGGCTAGCTGGTCGCTGTTTACCGGGCTTCCCTCCCCGAGCTGGCTTATGGTGTAGTTCTGGCAAAAAATGCAGTGGAGGTTACAGTAGGTGAAGAAGATTGTCCCTGAGCCGCTGGTGCCGACGAGGGGCGCCTCCTCGCCGAAGTGGGGACTGTAGCTTGAGACCATGACCTCGGTGGTAACCTGGCACTCCCCGTTTTTCCCCGCCAGACGGTTGACCTTGCACTGGCGGGGGCACAGCCGGCATTCCTCCAGTATTGCCCTCGCCTTCTCCGCCCGAGCCTTTAATTCCCCGCTCTCATGGAGCTTTTGATAGGCAGCTATATCCCTTGCCCCTCCTCTTCCTCTCGCTTCCTTGCCTTTTTGATTACTTCTACTTCCATCGGAGGGGGGAGGATGGTGGTGGTTATTTTCTTAGTTTCCTTTCCTTCCTTGGGCTTCTTCTTCTCTCGCCGCCTGTAGTCTCGTCTTCCCATGGTTGCACCTCTACTTGGGCATGGTTAATTAAAGTTTAGCAGAGAGGTATTATGGTGTAAAGTTGGCTGGAAGTTGGGCGAGGGCGGAGCGGGCGGCTTCCGTCTCCGCCACCTTTTTGCTTCTGCCTGACCCCTTGCCCAGTACGTTATCCTTTACCCTTACCTCAACGGTGAATGTTCGGTCATGGTCTGGCCCCGCCACCGCTATTACCCGGTAGGTAGGTTTTGGCTGATGCCTTGCCTGCAGAAGCTCCTGTAGCCGCGATTTATAGTCTGCCTCCGCCCCTTTATTTAGCCCTTGGCTGGTCGCTCTCAGGATAAAGTTCCTGGCTACCTTCAGGCCCCGGTCAAGAAAGATGGCGGCTATTATTGCTTCCAAGGAGCTGGCTAGGTTGGCCGGCTTACGCCGCCCACCACTTGCCTCCTCCCCCTTCCCTAGATAGAGGTAATCACCTAGGCGGATAGCCCTCGCCGTGCGGGCTAGAGCGTCCCGGCGCACCACCGATGAGCGGAGTCTGGTCATATCTCCTTCGTCGGACTGGGGAAAGCGCTGGTATAGCTCTTCGGCGATGATAAAGCCTAAGACAGCGTCGCCCAGGAACTCAAGCCTTTCGTTGGAATCCAGGGCAAGGGCGGGGTTCTCATTAATATATGAGCTATGAACCAGGGCTTGCTCCAGTAGAGAGCGGTTCTTAAACCTGATGCGCAGGGTTTTTTGTAGCTTGCCTAAGTCAGCCATGTCTTTCCTTTCAGGTTTAGCATAAAGGGACAAGTCCCTTGTGTCAAATTGCGCCTTATTGCCATAGGTGAGGCTGTATGCTACAATCTTGGTGCGCTGGGGAATCGTCTAGTGGTAGGACAGCGGATTCTGGATCCGCCAGGGAAGGTTCGAATCCTTCTTCCCCAGCTTTTGGATGGCGCATTCGTCTAGGGGTTTAGGACACCTCCCTCTCAAGGA
>CAYWCO010000079.1:0-5066 GCA_964456815.1 uncultured Dehalococcoidales bacterium
GGTGAGGGTGAGCCTTTCAACCTTTATCCCCAAGCCCCACACCCCGTTTCAGTGGGTAGCCCAGGAAAGCGAAGAGGGGCTAAACGCCAAGCATGAGCTGCTCAAGAAAGGGCTGCGCCGAAAGGGGAGCCAGCTCTCCTGGCAGGAGCCAAAGGTAAGCCAGCTTGAGGCGGTACTCTCAAGGGGGGACAGAAGGCTGGGTAAGGTCATCTACCGTGCCTGGAAGCTGGGGGCAACCTTTGACGCCTGGAACGAATGCTTTGACTACCAAAAATGGCTCCGTGCCCTTGACGAGAGCGGGCTTGAAGCCAACTTTTACGCCCGGCGGGAGCGTCCCCTGGACGAGCACCTGCCCTGGGCTCATATTGACGCCGGGGTAACCCCGGACTTCCTCAAACGGGAATACCAGCGGGCGATGGAGGGCAAGGAAACCCCTGACTGCCGCAACCAGGCGTGCAATGCCTGCGGGCTGGAGCGACTGAGCGCGGACTGCCGGCAAAAGCTAGGCGCTACTTAGCCTCCACGTCAAAACAGGCAATAGCCACCACCCTATCACCGGGGTCAAGCTCCTGCAGCTTTACCCCCTGGGTGCTCCTGCCCTGAATGCTAATGCCCCGTTTCGGGTCCTTCTCCTTAATCGGGGTCTGAATGACAATGCCGTCAGCCGATATAATCATTGCCTGCTGGGACAGGGAGACGATGCTGGCGGCGGCAACCTTATCCGCTTTCTCGGTAAGCTTAAACGTCCTCACCCCACCCCCGGCACGATGCTGCCTGGGGTAGGCGGCAACAGGGGTCAGCTTACCGAAACCGCCCTCGGTAACGGCCAATACATAGCCCTTAGGATAGACAATATCCATAGCCACAATCCGGTCAACACGGCTGAGACGGACACCACGCACCCCGCCACCGGTTCTGGAGATAGCCCTTAACTCAGATACGCCAAACCTGATTGCCTGCCCCCCCTCAGTAACCAGAAGGACATCGTTCTTGTCAGTGGCTAAGCAGGCTGCCACCAGCTCATCCTCCGGCTCCAGATCCATGGCAATAAGCCCGCTACTGCGCACCGCGGCAAACTTGTCCACCATCGTCTTTTTAATTTCACCACCGCTGGTAGCCATCAATAAATAGGCACCGGGCTTATAATCGGGCAGGGCTACCATAGCGGTAACCCTCTCCTTATCGGCAATAGAGAAGAGGTTAACCAGGGCGGTGCCCTTAGCCACCCGGGAGCTACCGGCGGGGATTTCATAGCACTTGAGATGGAAGACCCGCCCCCGATTGGTGAAGAAAAGCAGGTTGTCATGGGTATCGGCCACCGCCAGTAGTCTTACTGCGTCTGCCTCCCTGGTTACCATGCCAATGATACCCTTGCCCCCGCGGTGCTGTGAGCGGTAGCTTTTAGCGGCTACCCGCTTAACAAACCCGCGGTTACTGAGGGTAACCACCACACTCTGATGCGGGATAAGGTCTTCCTCGCGAAATTCGGTCACCTCCTCCCCGCTTATCTCGGTTCGCCGCGGGTCGGCGTACTGGGACTTTAGCTCGCTTACCTCCTCCTTTATCAGGAGAAGCATTCTCTTCGGGTTAGCCAGAAGGTCTTCCAGATAGGCGATTGTCTTTACCACCTCGGCGTATTCATCAAGTATCTTTTGCCGCTCCAGATTAGCCAGGCGCCTGAGCTGCATATCAAGAATCGCCTGCGCCTGAGTCTGGGACAGGCCAAAGCTACTCATAAGCTTACTGCGGGCAATCTCAACCGTCTGCGCCTTCTTGATGATAGCAATCACCCTGTCTATATTGTCCAGGGCGATTTTAAGCCCCTCCAGAATATGAGCCCTCGCCTTAGCCACCTCAAGGTCAAACCGGGAGCGGCGGGTGATAACCTCATAGCGGAAGTCAACAAAATACTGGAGCGCCTCCTTAAGACTGATTACCCGGGGCTGACCGTCAACCAGAGCCAGCATATTAAGGAAGAAGGCTGACTGCATTGAGGTGTGTTTATAAAGGCTATTCAGTACCTGCCTTGGTTCCGCCTCCCGCTTCAGCTCAATGACAATCCGCATCCCCTGGCGGTCTGACTCGTCGCGCAGGGCGCTGATACCCTCAACCTTCTTATCCTTTACCAGCTCGGCTATCCTCTCCACCAGGGAAGCCTTATTCGTCTGATACGGAAGCTCGGTGATAACTATCTGCCGCCGCCCAACCCCGGGCATGTCACCGAGGAGAGCCTTAGCCCTGACCACCACCCGGCCGTGCCCGGTGGCATAGGCATTCTTAATCTCCTCCCCGCCAATGATGATGCCAGCGGTGGGGAAATCAGGTCCTTTAACAAACTGGGTAAGCTCGCCAACGGTGGCTTCGGGATTATCAATGAGGTAAGAAATGGCATCGCACACCTCCCCCAGATTATGAGGGGGGATACTGGTAGCCATCCCCACAGCGATACCGGCGCTACCGTTAACCAGCAGATTGGGCAAGCGGGTGGGTAAGACCACAGGCTCCTTAAGACTATTATCAAAGTTGGGCATGAAGTTGACGGTCTCTTTATCAATATCAACCAGCATCTCCCCGGCAATCTTGGTCAGGCGTGCCTCGGTATAGCGCATCGCCGCCGGGGGGTCATTGTCCATGCTGCCGAAATTACCCTGCCCATCAACCAGGACACATCGCATCGAGAAGTCCTGCGCCATACGCACCATGGCTTCATAGACCGGGGCGTCGCCATGGGGATGATACTTGCCCAGAACCTCACCGACAATACGGGCGCTCTTCTTGTGCGGGCCGGCATGAGTTAGCCCAATCCCAGCCATAGCGTAGAGGATGCGCCGCTGTACCGGCTTTAACCCGTCCCGTACATCGGGCAGGGCGCGGGAAACGATGACGCTCATGGCATAATCAAGGTAAGAGCTACTCATCTCGTCTTCTATATTTACCGGTCTGGTCTTGCCGAAAACCATGCTGACTAGAACCTCCTACTCCTCATTATCTTCATCGTTAGCAGTTTCACCTTCACTCTCAGGTAACTCCTCCGCCGGTGCCTCTACGTACTCCAACCCGCGCCTGAGCATCTTATCGTCAAGATAAGGACGAAGACCCTCGCCCCCCTTGGGCGGGAAGGAAAGCTGCCCCACCTGAGAAGGGTCCTGATATATCTCCCTGATAATGACGCTCACCCTATCTTCGGCGGAGCTGACGATAGCGGCGGCATACTGGTTACCCCCCGCCATCAGCTTAATAAGCCGCTGGGCGTGCCTTGGCTCCACCTGCCCCAGATACTCGCCGCGGACATTCTCCACCGTTAGGCTGGAATCATTAATTCGCAAATATACCCTATCACCAGCCACAATCTTGGCCAGCACCCCTTGCGGTGCCAGACGATACAGACTAACCACCCCCGCCTTGCCCGTCTCTTCAATGAAATGCTCGGGCTTAGCCTTATCCGAATCAGCCTCCAGGCTAACCGCCGCTTCACCTAAATAGGCCAGACGGCGGAGATTCTTCTGGGCAATGATATTATAGGCGTCAAGCTCTATAGCCCGGGTGTAGGCTTCCTTTGCCAGCGAGTACTCGCCGAGCTCAATATAGGCCTTGCCCAGGCGATTATAGGCATCGACATCGCTGGGGAAGCTTTCTATTATCTCCCGGTTAGCCGCCACCGCCTCCCGCCACCGCCCCTGCATCGCCAGGGCGATGGCATTCTTGCTGCGCTGGCGTCTTATCCTTACCTGTTCCTCTTCCTGATAGGCCATCTCGCCTCCGCCGGGAACCATCCTTACTTTTCCGACTCAAAGGCACGGTGTAGAGCCTGGACCGCATCCTTGACCCTGGCTTCATCAATAATACAGGTTATCCTTATCTCCGAGGTGGTGATAAGCTCAATGTTAATCCCCTTCTCACTGAGGGCGCCGAACATCCTGGCGGCATAGCCCGGGGTATTCTGCATCCCGGTGCCAATAATGCTGACCTTCCCCAGTTTGGAGGCGCTGGTGCACTCCCTGGCGCCAATAGACTGGGCTATGGGCTCCACCACCTCCATCGCCTTGGCTAAATGGCTCTTAGCCACGGTAAAGGACAGGTCGGTAATATTATTGATACTGGCATTCTGGACAATGGTATCAATGCTGATGTTCGCCTTGGCCAGAGGCTCAAAGATAGAGGCGGCAATGCCGGGGCGGTCAGGGACACCGACCACGGTTATCTTAGCCACATCAAGGTCATGAGCTACACCCTTAACCTTATTTCTTACTTCCATAGATACCCCTCCATGAATTAGTGTGCCCGGGTTTTCGCTGAAGCTGGAGGCAACCAGAATGGGGACACCAAACAGCTCCCCCAGCTCAACCGCCCGCGGGTGCATCACCTTAGCCCCGTATGTCGCCAGCTCCAGCATCTCCTCATAGCCAATCTCGGGTAGCTTCTGGGCTTCGGGGGCAATTCTCGGGTCGGCGGTGAAAATCCCCTCAACATCGGTATATATCTGGCAGACCTCCGCCCCCAGGCTGACGGCAAGAGCCACCGCCGTAGTATCAGAGCCGCCCCGCCCCAGGGTGGTTATGTCCATCTCACCGGTAATCCCCTGAAAGCCGGCAACAATGACGATATTCCCCTTCTCCAGCTCCCTGGTTACCCTCTCCGGGTCAACCCCCAGGATACGGGCGCGGCTATAAACAGCGTCGGTCTTTATCCCCGCCTGAGCGCCGGAAAGGCTGATCGCCTCGTAGCCCATAGCCTCAAGCGCCATTGCCAGCAGGGTGCAGGAGATAATCTCGCCGGTAGACAGCAGCATGTCAAGCTCTCGCTCATCGGGGCGCTCATTAACCTGGTAGGCGAGCTTGATTAGCTCGTCAGTGGTGTCCCCCATCGCCGAGACGACGACAACCACCTGGTTGCCCTTGTCCCTGGTCTGGGCGATACGCCGGGCGACGTTCTTTATCTTCCCGGCATCCCCCACCGATGAGCCGCCGTATTTCTGCACGATTAGAGCCATTTTTATTTAAACCCCGCCCTTTTTTACCTTCGTTTTTATTCCCACCCCTATTTTTATCCAGTGTTCTACTTCCCAT
>CAYWCO010000080.1:0-4939 GCA_964456815.1 uncultured Dehalococcoidales bacterium
ATCTATGGCAGTAGGCTATGTCTATGACCCCATCTACCTCAAACACGATACCGGAGAGCATGTGGAAAACGGGGGGAGGCTGGAGGCAATTATCTCCCATCTTGAGGAGACCGGGCTTAAGAAACAACTCACCTTAATTAAACCCCGACCAGCCTCCGTTGAAGAACTGGCGCTGGTGCACACAAAACAGCATATCTCGTATATCCGTGGTGTCGCCAAGAGGGGTGGCGGCTGGATTGATGCCGATACCGTAATGTCGCCCGATTCCTATGATGTCGCCCTCTATGCCGCCGGCGGTGTTATCGCCGCCGCGGAGGCGGTTATGGAGGGGAAGGTAAATAGCGCCTTTGCCCTGGTCAGACCCCCGGGGCACCACGCCACCCGCCACCAGGCTATGGGCTTCTGCCTATTCAACAACATAGCCATTACCACCGAGCAAGCCATGGCTCAATATAAGCTGGAACGCATCCTGATCATTGACTTTGATGTTCACCACGGCAACGGGACTCAAGAAAATTTTTACGACCGCCCCGAGGTGATGTATATCTCAACCCACGAGTACCCCTTCTACCCGGGGACAGGCAGTGTTAGCGAGACGGGGAGGGGGTTAGGCAGGGGGACTACAGTTAATATACCCTTGCCCGCCGGCTGCGGCGATAACGAGTACCTACGGGCATTTAAGCAGGTTATCGCTCCGGCAGCCAGGCGGTTCAAGCCCCAGCTTATTTTAGTCTCCGCCGGCTATGACACCCACTGGGCCGATGGGCTAGCCCTGATGCAGCTTAGTGTCTCCGGGTTTGGCAAGATAGCAAGGATTATCAGCGACCTAGCCAGTGAGCTCTGCGACGGTCGTCTGGCATTTACCCTGGAGGGTGGCTATCATCTCACCGCCCTGGCTGCTTCAGTAAAAGCCACCCTTGACGTCCTTCTGGGTAACACCAGCACCGATGACCCCCTCGGTCAGCCATCAAGCGGCGCCACGGCACCAGAGATTGACCGCCTACTCAGCTCAATAAGGGAAATACACGCCCTACCTTGACGTCCGAGCCGGGCGCAATAACCTGCCCCACTCCTTCTTCTCCCAGACTATGAGCAGAGTGGGGGCAATACACAGCGAGCTATAGGTCCCGACAATGATGCCGATGAGCAGAACGATGGCGAAGTTCTGAATTGTTGCCCCAACAAACAGCAGCAGGGCTAATACCACAAATAAGGTGGTCAGACTGGTATTCAGGGAACGGCTCAGGGTCTGCACCAGGCTGGCATTGACCACAACCTCAAAATCGGAACTTATGCCCTTGCTTAAATTCTCCCGTATGCGGTCAAAAACAACCACGGTGTTGTTGATGCTGTAACCGATAACGGCTAAAACGCCGGTGATAAACATCAGATTAATCTCCCAGCCCAATATGGCGCTGAGGATGCAGAAAATGCCCAGCACCACCACCACATCATGCACCAAGGCAATGATGCCACAGGTACCGTAGTGGAAGGGACGGGGCATGCGGCGAAACGCCCAGGTGATATAGAGTAATATGCCCACGGCGGCAATAGCCACAGCGATAATTGCATTATAGGCGGTCTCTGCCGCCACCATAGGTGATACCGAGTTAAACTCCCTCTCGGTTAAGGAGCCAAATCTGGCACTCAGGGCGCTCTCCACAGCGACCTTGTCCTCTGCGGTTAGTTGCGGGGTGCGGATAAAGAAATCGCCCCCTCCGGTGCGCTGGATAATAACATTGGTATAGCCCAGATTGACCAATTCCTGCTCCAGTTCTTCCTGCCCTACCTCCTGCTCAAAGCTCACCGTCAACATGGAGCCGCTACTGAATTCAATCCCCGGCTTAAGACCGAGGACCACCAGGGCAATAATGCCAATCAGGATAATTACCTCCGAGATAAGCAAGAACAAAAACCTTTTACCGGTAATATCAAACATCATTCTTTCCCCGAGTAAGTACTAAATAGTACAGACTTCTTGGCTAGAGGCGTGCCCACGAAAAGGCGCAGCAGGGTGCGAGTAACGATGATAGCACTAAACATGCTTACCAGCACGCCGATAAGAAGTGTCACTGCGAAACCCGTTACCGGAGCACTTTCCACGATGCTGCTGCCTAACCAGATGAGAATAATACACACAATAATGGTAGTTACATTGCTGTCCCTGATGGCTGTCCAGGCACGGTTAAAACCAGCCTCAATGGCTGCCCCCAGTGTCCGCTTCGCCCTCAATTCCTCCTTCATCCGCTCAAAGATAAGCACATTGGCATCCACCGCCATGCCGATGGAGAGGACAAAACCACCGATACCAGCCAGGGTCAGGGTGACTGGCCACAGCTTAAATATCGCCAGCACCACCGCCCCATAAAAAACGAGCGCCAGGCTAGCCAGTAACCCGGGCAGGCGATAGTAGGCAATCATAAACAGCATGACCAGTATTATGCCGATAATCCCCGCCTTGAGGCTCATGTCAATGAAATCGGCGCCCAGGAGCGGTGATACCGTCTGGTCGTAGATTATCTCCAGGGGGACGGGCAGGCGCCCGGCATTCAACTGATTGGACAGGGTCTGGGCTTCCTGCAAGCTCAGCCCCTCAATCTGCCCATTGGTTGAAATTTGCTCCCTGACAATCGGTGCTATCGGTTCACCGTCATCCCCCATCAACGGCACATCGCCTTCAAAAATACCCAGCGGCTGACCAATAATCCTCCCCGTAACCTGCTCTGATAGCTCACTCCCCTCCTCGTTCCACTCAAAAACGAGTAAAACTCCACCGAAATCGTCGGTAGCTACATAGGTATTCTCCTTAAAGTAACTGCTGTTGAGCACCTTCTCCTGCTCATCAATTATCCCCATTGCCGGAACCCATGTTACCTCGCCGTTCTCATCCACCGACTGTTCTCGAAATTCAAGCAGAGTAACACGCCCGAGGCGCTCTTTCTCAACATCGGTGATATCAAGTCCGGGTAGCTCCACCATTATACGGTCATTTCCCTGTATCTGTATGACCGGCTCGGTCACCCCCAGAGGGTTAATCCGGTTTTCAATAACCGACATGACCCCTTCAAGGGTTGACTTTTCATCACCCGGCGCCACTGAAGACAGGTCAGCCCGATAGCCTATGTGAAGCCCGCCCTGTAAGTCCAGCCCCAGGCGAATACCCTGCCGCCCGAACCTCTCCCCATCAAGAGGGAAAATCGCCCACATGGCAAAGGCAAAAATGGCTAAAACTATTATTAGTATAATTGTGTTTGCTCTCGGCATATTTATCCTGCTTTCGTTAACAGGTGTTCACGAATATAAGATAAAGCCTCCTCTCTAGTAGCTATCTCACCGGAGGCTTGCGCTTCCCGCACCGCCTCAAGTAGTTTACCAATCTTTGGCCCTGGACTCAAGCCGAAGATATCAATCAGGTCATGCCCGCTGACCAGCTTGGGTGGGGTAGTCACCCTCCCCTGCTCAAAATGCTGCTCCAAGACATACTCCACCAGCCTGGCATGCTCCTGCCACCCCACCAGGTCCAACCTTGGCCCCCTGCTCGCCAGGTGGTCGGCCAGGCTTAAGAATAATATATCAATCCCCGCCCCCTCGGTGTCACGAAAGTAACGGTAGATAGCACGGTGGCTGGGAAGCCCCTCCTGGCTCATCTGCCCCGGTCTGAGGTGCTCCCTGACCATAACCTCCACCAGCTTTATCTCCTTGCTGCTAAACCTCAACTTCTCCAGAATACCAGCCGACACCTCCGCCCCCAGCTTGCCATGCCCGAGAAAGCGCATCCTGCCGTCTTCAGCAATAGCCTTGGTCTGAGGCTTGGCTACATCATGGAGCAGGGCTGCCAGCTTGAGCAATAGCCTCCTGTTGCTACCCCGGCTGACCTCGCGGCCAAAGTGCTGGCTCAATAACTCTGACCAGGGGACAACAGCCAGGACGTCTTCACCGGCGTATTCCCACTCCCCCTGCCTGAGTATAAAGTCCACGGCGATTACCGTCTTTATGGAGTGGTCAAAGACGTCCCAGAAATGTTCCTTGGGTTGCTTGACCCCCTTCTCCTCCGCCAGCTCGGGGATGATAGCCGTAACCAACCCCAGCTTATCAAGGTAGGGGAGAGAGCGGGGGGAATGAGGGACAGCCAGGAGGCGGAGTAATTCCTCTCTCACCCGCTCACCGGCGACATCGGCGATGAGATGGCAATTCTCCCGAATGAGAGCCTCGGTCTGCCTGTCAATAGAAAAACCAAGCTCGGAAGCCAGACGCACCGCCCGTAGTAAGCGGGCGGCATCCGCCTGGAAGATTGTTTCCGCAACAGCCCGAATCACGCCTCCCTTCAGGTCAGCCCAGCCATTAAAGGGGTCAATGAGATGAACATCCTTGGTTAGCTCCCCGAGGTCAATGGCTATGGCGTCTATGGTGAAGTCGCGCCGCGCCAGGTCGCCCTCTATACCGTCCTGAAAGGTGGAGAGGTCAAGCTCCCACCGGCCAGATGGCGCTTCCTTATCAACTATAACCACCCTGCCCACCCGGTTCATCTTATCCAGCAGGACAAAACTGCCACCAAGGGCACCGGCTACCTTCCGGGCAATCTCCACCCCGTCTTGGGCAACAGCAATATCAATATCAGCCGTACCTCTCCCCAGCAGAACGTCACGGACAAAGCCACCGACAAGATACGAGCTTACCCCCTCCTCAGTGAGAAGGTTATCTACTGCGGTCAGCAATGATAAGACCTTAGGGTCAATAGATAGCTTCACTCTTCCCCCATAATACACCAAAGCTACAATATACTACCACTCCGGCTACTTATCAAGGGGAATTCCATAGAGATTAAAGAGGGGCAGGGAGAGAAAGTCAGGGAATAAGCCGCAGACGCTCTAAGGGCGTGAGGGTGGGAAGAAAAACATATACCAAAAACGGGGAGGGGTTGGGAAAGGGAGAGTTAAGT
>CAYWCO010000081.1:0-4914 GCA_964456815.1 uncultured Dehalococcoidales bacterium
GGTATGGGGTGAATAAAGAAATCTTCGACCAGATAGCATCAAGCTGGTACAACTTCAGGCACTGGTCTATCTTCACCACTGAGCTTGAGGCGCTGGCTCGTCGCTGGCAGAAGGGAAAACTGCTAAACATCGGCTGTGCCCACGGGCCTGACTTTTTGCCCTTCAAGCAGGGCTTTGAGCTATACGGGGTGGACTTCTCACCTGAGATGCTCAAGTTCGCCCGAAAATACTCCCAGAAATTCGGCTTTGCCGTCAAGCTGGCGCAGGCTGATGCCTGCCACCTCCCCTACCCCGACGAGACCTTCGACTGGGCAATCTCGGTGGCTACCTATCACCACATCAAGGGAAAAACAGAACAGCAAGCGGCGCTAAATGAGCTGAGGCGGGTGCTGAAGCCAGGTGGTGAAGCCTTTATCACGGTATGGAACCGCTGGCAACCAGGGTTCTGGTTCAAGAGCAAGGAGTTAAAAGTCCCGTGGCGGAAGCGGAGCAGGACGTTATATCGCTACTACTATCTATTCTCCTACCCCGAGCTAGAGAGGCTGGTAAAGAAGGCAGGCTTTGTGGTAATAAAATCCTTCCCTGAAAGCGCCTACCGCTTTCCGATAAAGCTATTCTCAAGGAATATATGTCTGCTGGTGAAGAAGGCTGTTTAATCCTCAAAGGTCTTGGCGTACTTAAGAAGCACCCCCGAGGTTATAAGGTCTTGGTATAGTCTATAAACTCACCGCGGCGGAAGCCCAGATGCTCAAACAAGCCCTCTAGCTGGTTATCACGCTCGTTAATCAGAATCCGCACTGCGTTGAGATTCTTGGAGCGGCAGGTATCCAGGAAGGCATTGACCATTTTGGTGGCAATACCCCGGCGCTGATGGTCAGGGTCAACACCCAAAATCTGAATCAATCCCACCTCGGTAGGCTCCCCAACATACGCCCGACGCGCCAGAATAAAGCCCTGCACCGTACCATCAACCTCAGCGACAATACTGAGAGCAAGAACCCCACCCAGGTCTCCGGTAATCAATTCGGTATATGTAACCGCCCTCCGCACCCCGGTAATCTTCCGGTCAATGGCTAAAACGCTGTCAACATCCTCGTGCTCCATGGGGCGGATCCTTATCTTAGGCTCCCCCCGTTCTAAGCTAGTCATTTAATCGCCCCCATCCTATAAAGTACATTTTTATATGCATCGTATTATCGGCATTTTTCATCATTTGTCAATAGCCCGTAAGTTCAGCACCTGACCCAATTTCTGAAACAGGGGCTTTATTGCCCGGCTGGGCTCGGGGGTGCTAGCGGTGGTCGACATTGTAGGCAGCCATTCCCCACCTCTCAAGGTGAGCCTGTTTTAGCCGCTGAAGGTTTGTCTGAACCGGGGCTGAGGTAATATCCTCCAGGGACATCAGTACCCCATCCTCCCGGTTATCGGAGTAGTAGCCACGGCGCACGCTAACCTTGGCAAATCCGTACTTGGAATAGAGACCCTGGGCAGCAATGTTGGAGACTCTTACCTCCAGGGTAATGAGATGGGCGTCCAGCTTTGTCGCCATGTTGACGAGGGATATCAGCAATAGCTCCCCTATCCCCTGGCGGCGATGCTTCTCCCTTACCGCAATGTTAGTTATGTGAACCTCCCCGGCCAGAATCCAGAAACCGGCAAAACCGAAAATATACTCCCTCGTCGCTGAGAGGGGCTCTTCACGGCTAAAAAGACGCCTCAGCCGGGATAAAAGCCCGGGGAAGCCCCCCTGCGGGGCGGTCTTAAGGGGCGGCTCTTCAATTTCTTGCTCATCATCGCAGGCTACGATGTAATGGGCTAAGCGGTTTCCCAGCTCGCGCCGATAGTTTGGCGGCGGCCACATGGTGGGGAAGGCTTCATGGTCAATCTCATTGACCTGGGGGATATCCCCTTTACTCATTAAGCGCAAATAGCAAGCCAACTTCTCCCTCTGAGACGTGGGAAAGGTCTTATAATCATTGTAGCATATTCCCTTTGCCAATGGACAAAACCTATCCTTTTACTGATTGGCGTAGCGCTCCCACTCACTGTAGATGCAGCCGCAGTATTGCTGGCGGTAGAGCTCCATCGGCTTGGTCATATGCCGGCTATCCGAGTAGCGCTTTCTGAGGTCGGCATAGAGGAAATCAACACCCTTTTCCTTTGCCACCTCATTACCAATCTCCCGCAGCAGGTCATGCTTCTGGTGGGGGCTGATGAGCAGGGTGGTGGTGAAGGCGTCAAAGCCCTTCTCTAGGGCAACTTCCGCCGTCCTGGAAAGGCGAAGATTAAAGCAATACCGGCAGCGTTCGGCTTCATGCCCCGCCACCTGGCGGAAGTATTCGGGCATGTCATAGCCCTCGCTTACTATCAGGGGCAGATTTATTTCTTTAGCCAGGGACTGCATTGCCTCAAGGCGGTGCTGGTGCTCGGTGTAGGGGTGGATGTTGGGGTTATACCAGAGGGCACTGACCTCATACCCCTGCTCCCGCCAGTAACTAACAGTATAGGCGGCGCAGTGGGCGCAGCAGCTATGAAGGAGAACTTTCCTCTTCACCGCCGCTACTATCTTGCCAGAGGGTTGACTGAGCCGATTTGTCTTTATTATAGGGCAGGCCGAGGTGCTCATAGGCGAGCTGGGTGGCTAACCGCCCGCGGGGGGTGCGCTCCAAAAAGCCAAGCTGCATAAGATAGGGCTCATAGACATCGGTAATAGTATCCGCCTCCTCGCTGATGGAGGCGGCGATGGTATCCAGCCCCACCGGCCCCCCGTTAAACTTGTCAATGATGGTGTGGAGCACCTTATGGTCTATCTCATCCAGGCCGATGTTGTCTACCTCAAGCTTGGATAGTGCCTCAACGGCTACCGTCTGGGTGGCAACACCGTCCGCCATCACCTCGGCGTAGTCCCTGACCCGCTTGAGCAGCCGGTTGGCTACTCTGGGTGTGCCCCTAGCCCGGCGGGCTATCTCATCCAGCCCTCCATCTTCTGCCTTTACTTGGAGGATTCGGGTGGAGCGGTGGAGGATTTTGCCTATGGACGGCTGGTCATAGAAATCAAGGCGGTAGACGGCACCGAAGCGGTCCCTGAGGGGCGGGCTGAGCAAGCCGAAGCGGGTGGTGGCGCCAATGAGGGTAAACGCCGGCAGGTTCAGGCGCAGGCTTTTGGCACCGGGACCCTTGCCGATAACGATGTCAAGGGCAAAGTCTTCCATAGCCAGGTAGAGCACTTCTTCCACCACCCGACTTAAGCGGTGGATTTCATCAATAAACAGGACGTCATGGTTGTGGAGGTTGGTCAGGATAGCCGCCAGGTCTCCGGTGCGCTCTATCGCCGGACCTGAGGTAACCCTGACGTTCACCCCCATCTCAGCGGCAATGATATAAGCCAGTGTCGTTTTTCCCAGCCCCGGTGGGCCGTAAAGCAGGACATGGTCCAGCGCCTCATCCCTGCCCTTAGCCGCAGTGATGGCTATCTCCAGGTTCTGCTTGACCTTGTCCTGCCCGATAAAGTCGTCAAAGCGCCGTGGGCGGAGGTTGCTGTCAAGGCCCATGTCCTCGGTCCCGGGTTTACCCGATATAATGCGCTCTATTTTAGCCATCCTTGCTAAGCCATTTTATTATACCACATCTTGGTGGGTTCCCAGGCTTGGCTGAAATAAAAAGTCGCCCAATCAGGGCGACCCTCTTATAATTAAATTAATCGGTGCTAGATAATTAGCTAACAGGCTCCTCCTTTTCCTCCTCTGCCTCCTCTTCCTCAACCGCCGTCTCTTCGGCAGCCTTTTCCTCAGCGACCGTCTCCTCAACGCCTGTTTCCTCTGTCGCCGGACTCGGCATCTCCTCAGTAGCTGTCTCTCCCCCCACCAGACTTAGCACTCCCTCGGCAGCTTCTCCTTCGGTAACCTCCTCCTCAGCGAGCTCCTCAGCGATAGGATAGCAGGCCGGAATCAGCTTACCAATAATTACATTCTCCTTAAGCCCGACCAGCCGGTCAATCTCGCCCTTGATCGCAGCCTCGGTGAGCACCCTGGTGGTCTCCTGGAACGAGGCCGCTGCCAGCCAGCTGTCGGTGTTCAGCGAGGCCCTGGTTATACCCATCAGTACGGCATGGGCGGTAGCCGGCTCACCCCCCTCCGCCAGCACCTTGGCGTTAATATCCTCGTAGCGGAAGATGTCTATCAGCTCCCCGGGTATTAAATCGGTATCACCCGAGGAGTCAATGCGGACCTTAGACAGCATGCGGCTGACAATAACCTCAATATGCTTATCGTTTATATTCACCCCCTGGGAGCGATATACCTTTTGTACCTCATCCACCAGGTATTGCTGGGTCGCCTCCTTACCTAAAATACGCAGGATGTCCTGCGGGTTAATTGAGCCATCGGTAAGCTGCTGTCCCGCCTTCACATTATCCCCGCTCTGCACCCGAATATGGGCACTAGCCGGAGCCACGTGTTCCCGCTGCTCCTCCTCCATGTAGCTAATAAATAACTGCTCGCCGTCAATAGTTACCTCCCCGGCGACACGTGCCTGAATAGGTTTAGCCTCGGTGGCCAGAGCTACTTCCTCTGCCTTAGCCTTAGTCTTAGCCTTAGCCTTAGTCTTAGTCTTAGTCTTAGCTTTAGTCTTAGTCTCAGTCTCAGCCGGTAGCTCGGCTAACACCGCTCCTATATCCACCTGTTGCCCGTCATTCACCGCAAGCTGCCAGCCTGGCGGCAGTTGATATTCGTCACGGTAGACCTCGGAGCTGGCGACCCTTATCACCCTTCCCCCATCCTCCTCGGTCACCTCAACCTTTCCGTCTATTTCCGAGATAATCGCCTGACCCTTGGGCGGCCTTGCCTCAAATAGCTCCTCCACCCTGGGCAGACCGCTGGTAATATCAAGCCCGACCACGCCGCCGGTGTGGAAGGT
>CAYWCO010000082.1:0-4627 GCA_964456815.1 uncultured Dehalococcoidales bacterium
TGGTTTGTATATCGCCGTAGATAGCGCAAGATGAGGCATAAATCACCTTCCTGACACCGCTGTCTCGTGCCGCCAGAAGAACGCTTAGTGTTCCGGTAGCATTTACTTCGTGACAAGCCAGAGGGCTCTTGATGCTCCTGGGGACACTGGGGATAGCCGCTAGGTGAAAGACGTAGTCAGCACCCTGAAAAAGCCCCTGGAGGAGGGGGAGGTCGGTGACGCTGCCTTTGGCAAAGTCGACTTTGTCTCCTATTAGCTGGTCTATATTTTCCTTTTTGCCTGTAGATAGGTCGTCAAGGATGACAACCCGGTAGTCTTGCCCTGCCAGCTCGTGAGCTAAATGCGAGCCAATAAATCCAGCGCCGCCGGTAACAACAGCCTTCTTCATTTTACGGTAACCGATTTAGCCAGGTTGCGTGGCTTATCGGGGTCTTTGCCCAGCTTTACGGCGAGGCAATAGGCAAAGAGATGGAGCGGAGCGATAGATACCAGTGGGTAAAAAGGATTGTCGACCTTGGGGATTTTTATCCAGGAATCGTAAAGCTCGTCCCTCTTATCTGATACCCCGATGACAAAGGCTCCCCTTGACTTAGCCTCCATGGCGTTGCTCAGGGTCTCATAGAAGGTATAATCGTTGGGGCATATGGCAATCACCGGGGTCCCTTTTTCAACAAGTGCCAGGGTCCCGTGCTTCAGTTCACCAGCGGGCAGTCCCTCAGCATGTGTATAGGAAATCTCCTTTAGCTTCAGGGCGGCCTCAGAGGCTATGGGAAAGTTAATCCCCCTGGCTATGTAGTAGAAGTCCCTTTTATCCTTAAGCCTTTGGGCAAGCTCCTCTAGCTTTTCCCCGTTCCAGCTAAGTGCCTTCGTCAACTCACCGGAAATACCCCTGAGGCTATTCACCGCCTGGTCAAACTGGTTGACCATGGTAAAGGAGAGCAGATAGAAAATCGCAAGCTGGCTTATCAGCGACTTGGTGGCGGCTACGGCTATCTCGGGCCCGCAGTTGAGGTATATTACATCATCGCTCATCCGGGAGAGTATTGAGCCGAATCTATTTATTATAGAGATGACGTGCGCTCCGTTAGCCCTGGCTCTCTTTACACCCTCGGTGACATCAGCCGTTTCTCCGCTCTGGGAGACGGTAATAACCAGGGTATTCTTGTCAATAGACTCAGAGAAGTACTGAAGCTCGGAAGCCATGACCACATCACAGAACTTCTTGGCTACCTCGGAGAATAGGTATCTGCCGACAAGGGCAGCGTATCTTGAGGTGCCGCAGGCAGTAATAACCACCTGTCTGGCTCTCAGGATGTCCATGGCTAACTGGGTGAACGATTGCTTGTCCTGTATTATCGCTGTCCTGATTGCCTGAGGTTCCTCCATTATTTCCTTGAGCATGAAGTATTTATAGCTGCCCTTGTCAGAGGCTTGCTTTTCCAGGTTTACGGTGGTTAGCTTCTTTTCTATCTGCTTCCCCTCCGCATTGAGGAAGGCTACCCCCTTGCTAGTGAGTGTAGCCAGCTCGCCATCCTCAGGAAAAATCACCTTGCCATAGTCGGGGAGGGAGAGGATATCGCTGGTGGCGAAAGAGCCCCTGTCTCCTGTACTTATAACTAAGGAATTATCCTTCCTGGTGGCTACCATCTTCTCTGGTTCCTGCGCCGAGATAACAATGAAGGCGTAAGAGCCTTTCAGCCTCTGGCTGGCGGTAAGGACAGCCGATTCCAGCGTGCCGCCTTCCTTCAAGCAGTCCTCTATAAGGTGAGGGATGACCTCGGTATCTGTCTCAGAGGTGAAGACATGCCCTTTGCCCTCAAGCATCTGGCGCAGCTCCCGGTAGTTCTCCACAATCCCGTTATGGACTACGGCTATCTGGTTGGTACAGTCAATATGGGGGTGGGCGTTTTCCCGGCTCACGCCACCATGGGTCGCCCACCTGGTATGAGCAATAGCTATGTTGCCGGGGAGCTTACCCAGTTTATGCCTTTTTTCTATCTCCTCAATCTGGCCCACGTCCTTCTTGAGGTGCAGCTTACCGTCTCCGATGCTGGCTACGCCTGCCGAGTCGTAGCCGCGATACTCCAGCTTTCGGAGTCCCTGAAGCACCGCTGGTGCCGCCGGCTCACTACCGACAAAGCCAATTATTCCACACATACTAATCCTCTATCTTTTCGGCGTTGCTAACCTTTAGCCGGTCTCGGTGACATCAATATAGAAGCGAATCGGGGCTTCAAAGTAGGGGGTGGCCTCACCTACCTTGTACAGCCGGAGCTCCACTTCCTGCCTTTCCCCCGCTATTCGTGGGGTGAAGCTGACAACCTCTTCCCACTTCCCCCAGTGAGATAAGGGTTCGGTTCTTATCGCCTTGTGCCAGCTACCGCCTACTCTTATCTCCACCCGGTAGCTTGTCAGCTCGTATTCATGACTGACAATGCCAACGATTAGCTCAATAGGCTCCCCCAGTGCCACCCGGTTGGGGTAGTCCTCAGCCCTGCCTTCGGTGTTGAGGATATAGAACTCGGTATACCTTTGCCCTTCCCCGGCGAGGAAAGCTAGCTCGGTGACATTAATATCCAGGTAGAGCACGTCTTTGACAGAATATCCAAACTCACCCTCTTTATATAAGCAAAACTCTATCTCCTGCTTTTCCCCTGGTTTTTGGGGGATAAAGCTGATGGGCTCCTCCCACTTCTCACAGTAGGCTAACGGCTGGGTACTTATCGTCTTATTCAAGGCACCGTCTATCATTATATCGACCAGATAATTTGTCGTGCCGTATTCGTCATTGACGATACCCAGGATGAGGTCAACGGGCTCTCCCAGCGCCACCTGAGTGAGATAGTCCTCAGCCCTGCCCTCGGTATTGAGGATATAGAATTGATTGACATCAATATATAGATGAAGCGGGTCTTTGAAATAGGGTTCAACCTCGCCATTTTTGTATAGCCAGAACTCTATCTTTTGCCTTCCCAGAGAGGGGTAGGGGGCAAAGCTGACTGTTTGCTCCCACTTCTCCTCCTGAGCCAGTGTGGCGATAGTTATCTCCTCGTTTCTAGTACCATCTATTTTTATCTCCACCCGGTAGCTTGCAGGCTCATGTTCGTGATTGACCACGCCCAGGGTTAGCTCAACGGGTTCACCCAGTACCGGACACCGGGGATAATTTCCCGCCTCGCCTTCAGTGTTTAAGATATAGAATTCGGTAAATTTCTCGCCTTGCTTTGGTGCCGCGATAACGTAGCCAAGGCAGCCCAAGGCTGCCACTATTACTACCGCCAGGGAAATTGCCAGTACTTTATTTAGCTCTCTCATCTATGTTCACTTGGGGTTCACTTGGGCAGTTTGATGTTCACCACAACCCTAAAGCGTTTGGTGGAGGCTAACCTCCGCTGCCGATACCAGGCAATACCTGAGGCGACCAGGATGAAAAGGGTAACGGAGATAAGTATGGGATAGAGCCTGATGCCCCACGGGGTATAATTGAGAATCAGCCCGATAAGGGGGACAACGGCAATGCTCAAGCCAAAGCTCAAAGCTACCCGCTCAATGCCATCAAGGCTATCCCGCTTGGGGAAAAGGGCTGAGAGCAGCGTGTAGCCGGGGAAGAAAAGGACAAATAGAAGACCAAGAACAATCCTCAAGCCACCACTGCTGAAGGCGACTGCCGGAAATAAGAGCAGGGTGATAATGACTATGGCAATAAGAATCCTCTGGTTGTCAATGTCTATGCCTACCGGACGGCTCATTACAGGAAGGATTATATATAAGAACGGCTTAATAAGCAACATCAGGTCAGCTATTTCCAGATAACTTGACATAAATAGCTCACAGGGTATTGACAGAGTGTTATTATAGGATGAAAGTACCTGACGAAAGTACCTGAAGGGGCCAAGTTTGCGCATTTGGCCTATTGACATTATGTTTAAAATGTGTTAAAAATATACTAAATATTCTGATGCTCAAGGGGGTGTATTTTGAGTATCTCCAAGTCTATTAAGAAACTGACCAAGGGGACGGTGCGGGGCTTGGTGGTAACCCTGGTTATCGCTGCATTACTGTTTATCGTTGGTCCCACTCCAGCCCAGGCGGTAACCCCTGGCGTAACCAGCGCAGCAACGTCATACTACGTTGGTAATTCTATTACCTTTACCGTCGATGTTGATATCCACAGTTACGAGCAAATCCCGATAGATGATATCAAGGTATGCGTGGTAAAAGCGGGAACGTCAACGACGAGGTCGGTAACCTTTTATCCCAGTGGCACCGAAATAACTGACTCCCCCATTGGTTATTGGACTACTTCTCTCGCCGCATCAAATGCCCCCTACGGTGTGTGTAATGCTTATGGCTATGGCTACGGTTGGCAGTCAGCGCCTTTTGCTGGCGGTGTCTGGGGCTATGTCCCGTGTACTGGTTATGGCTACGTTGGTAACATGCCCTGGAAGAATTTTGGCTCTGTTCAGGGCTACGGTTATGGGTATACCGGTTATTTAGGCGGTCCCTACCCCGGCACCGTTAGCCTGCAGTACACTGTTGTTCTGAACTCCGCTGGAATGACGGCGGGGAATTATAATACGACGGTTGATGTTGACACCGGCGTTGACAATGTCCACTACCTCTCCTC
>CAYWCO010000083.1:0-4372 GCA_964456815.1 uncultured Dehalococcoidales bacterium
TATCATAATAGTTACCAGGAAAATAAGCCTGCAAAGTAAAGGGAACTGCGATATCATTGACGTTACCCAAGAGGTACAAGGGCAGCTATCTGAGACGGATATAAAAAATGGCGTAGTTACCCTGTTTGTCTCCGGCTCCACCGCCGGCGTATCAACCATTGAATACGAGCCCGGCTTACTCTCCGACTTCCAGGCTATGTGGGAGCGAAACATCCCCAGAGACATCACCTATAAGCACGACCGCGCCTGGGGGGATGGCAATGGACACTCCCACGTCCGAGCCTCACTGCTGGGGGCGTCGCTGGTAATCCCCTTCAGCGATAAGAAGTTGGCTCTGGGCACCTGGCAACAAATAGTGCTGGTGGATTTTGACAATAGACCAAGGTCAAGGCAAATCGTAGTCCAGATTATGGGCGAGTAGAGTTCTTTGACAGCAGCCACTCAATGACGGTAAACTAAACCATAGAAGGGATATAGGATGGCAAACCAGATAGGTAAGAGATACCGCTGCGCCAAGTGCGGCGCCGAATTTATCGTTACCCGGGCCGGCGAAGGGGCAATCCACTGCTGCGGCCAACCCATGGAGATGAAGAAATAAATGGCAAGTCAACTGGGTAAGAGATACCGCTGTGCTAAGTGTGGCACTGAAATACTGTGTACTAAAGCCGGAGAGGGCACACCAACCTGCTGCGGCGAGGAGATGCAAGTCCAGGAACCAAGACCAATTCCCTCTTCAGATTAACGGCTATTTACCCTGAAGCAGAGAGAAAAATTCAGCCCTGGTCTCTGCTTTGCGTCGGAAAATACCCCTGAGGGCTGAGGTAACAATAGCGCTTCCCGGCTTTTTTATGCCCCGCATAATCATGCACAGGTGCTCCGCCTTGACAATTACCCCCACCCCATCAGGCTTGAGCCCATCGACGATAGCATCGGCAATCTGGGTGGTCATCCTCTCCTGAATCTGAGGGCGCTTGGCAAAGACCTCCACCACCCGAGCCAGCTTGCTCCCCCCGACAACACGCCCGGTGGCGTTGGGAATATAGCCGACATGAACCGTACCGTAGAAGGGCAAAAGGTGATGCTCGCACATGGAATAAAAGGGTATATCCCTGAGGATTACCATTTCCCGGTGCCCCTCCTCAAAACCCACCACCAACTCTTCCTTTGGGTTCATACTAAGTCCAGCAAAGAGCTCAGCATACATCTCAGCCACGCGATTAGGAGTGCCCTTCAACCCCTCCCTCTCCGGGTCTTCCCCAATAGCCTTAATGATAGAAACTACTGCTGCCTTAATCCCGCTTTCATCAATCACTCCGGGCCTCCTTTAACCCTTGCCATAGACCTTGCGGTCTAAATGTTTTATCGCCTCGCCGGAGGCGGTAATATAGCGCTCGCTACCCAGATAAAGGGTAGGGCTAATCTTGCTTATGTCAAGTATTTCCTCCGGAGTTAAGGCTTCCTTCAGTACATGGACCGCCACAATCTCCCCCACCACCAGCCTGTGGTCGCCGTAGAGCCTGTCATCAACCACCTTGCACTCATAGGCGGCGTAGGCAGCCCTTAGAATTGGCACCTGCGTCTTTACCGGCTTATCTTTAGCAATATTAAACTGGCTAAACTTGTCTATCCCCTCGCCGCTGCTGCCACCAACCGACGCAACCAGCCCCACCTCCTCAAAAGGCAAAAAGTTAACCCCGAACTCCTTGCTATCAACAATAAGCTTATAGGTAAACCTCTTCGTGGAGAGGACTATCCCGTAAAGGGGCGGAGCAAATGATATCGGGGCATGCCAGGCTAGCGCCATGGCATTCTCCCTGCCCTTAGCCTGAGCCGTAACTATAGCTGCTACCCTTGGGTAGTGGTGATAGTATGCCCCTATGTCTTCGTTAACTACCTTAGCCATGACTGCCTCCTTCAACCCAGCCCCAGAGCCTTCTCCACCTGAGCTAAATCGGCGGGGAGCTCAAGAAAGAGCTCGGCATCCTTTACTGCGGTCTCGGTATCCTTAAGCCCGGTGCCGGTTACCACGCAAACTATCCGGCTTCGGGAGAAGTCCATCTTAGGGGAAAGCTTTATGAGCCCGGCGAGGGAAGCGGCTGACGCCGGCTCGCCGAAGATACCACCCTTGGTCGCCATGAGCCTCTGGGTGGTTAGAATCTCCTTATCACTGACCATATCAATAACGCCGCCGGACTCATCCCTGGCTTTGACCGCCTTCTGCCAGCTCGCCGGGTTGCCTATCCTTATCGCCGAGGCAACCGTCTCCGGCTTCTCAATGGCATGCCCCCTCACGATGGGGGCAGCCCCCTCCGCCTGAAAACCCATCATCCTGGGCTTCTTTTTTGCCCTGCCCGCCTTATGGTATTCCACAAAGCCCTTCCAGTAGGCGCTGATATTGCCGGCATTACCCACGGGAATGAAGAGATAGTCCGGGGCATCGCCCAGGGTGTCAACAACCTCAAAGGCGGCTGTCTTCTGTCCCTCCAAGCGGTAGGGGTTAAGCGAGTTCACCAGGGTAATGGGGTGTCTTTCGGTCAGTGCTCGCACTATCTTCAGCGCCTGGTCAAAATTGCCATCAATAGCCACGATTTTAGCCCGATAGATAATAGCCTGAGCCATCTTGCCCAGGGCAATCTTGCCCTTAGGCACAACGATAATAGCACTAAGCCCCAGGTAGGCGGCATAGGCGGCGGCTGAGGCGCTGGTATTGCCGGTGGAGGCGCACATGAGCGCCTGGCTGCCGTCTTCTATTGCCTTAGCTACCGCCACTACCATACCCCTGTCCTTAAACGAACCGGTGGGGTTACACCCCTCCAGCTTAAAATATAGCTCGCCACAGCCAACTTCCTTCTCAAGGGCACGGCACCTCACTAGGGGCGTATCCCCCTCCCCCAACGAGAATACAGGTGTCTTGGGCGTGAGCGGGAGAAATTCCTTATATTTAACCAGAACACCGCTTTTCATTAGTATTCTTCTACCTTACCCCCTTTATCCCCCTCTCCTTCAAAGGAGAGGGGGAAGATTTTTTCTGAAGAGGGGCTTCGTCCCTCTTAAACTCCCTATATTTTACTCCCTCGCCTCCCCTAAGGGTGGGGAGGTTAAACCCTTCCGCTTAAGGGCGGCGGGTGGGAATAGATATAAAAACGGGGGGCATCCCCTTAAGCCTCAACCCGAATAAAATTACTTATCGCCTTGACCACCGCCAGGTGCTCAAGCTCGCCAAGAGCCTGCTGCATTGCCGCCTCTTTCGCCGGGTGGGTCATGATAACAATCTCCGCCGCCTGAGCCGCGGCATCAGCCGCCTTCTGAATAACCGAGGAAATACTAATCTGGTGCTCGCCAAGAACCTTAGCCACCTGAGCCAATACCCCAGGCTGGTCAGCAACATTCAGCCTCAGGTAATATCTGGTCTCAAGCTCAGCCATAGGCTTAATTCTTTTGCCCGGCTCAAGCCGCCAACTTACCCTGCTACCGGCGCCGGTAACAATATCCCTGGCGGCTGAAACCACATCAGCGATAATGGCACTGCTCGTGGGCAGAGCACCGGCCCCCTCACCGTAGAAAAGAACCCTGCCCACAAGGTCACCTTCAACCAGGATGGCATTATAGACACCATCAACCTCAGCCAGCAGGGATTCCTCGGGGATAAAAACGGGGTGGACCCGCACCTCAATCAGGTTGTCGCCCTGCTTACCTATAGCCAAAAGCTTTATGGCATAGCCCAACTCACGTGCATACTTGAAGTCAAGGCTATCCAGCCGGGAGATGCCTTCACAATGAATGTCCTGCGGTTTAACCTGATGATGAAAGGCTAAAGAAGCAAGGATAGCCAGTTTATAGGTAGCATCTATCCCTTCTATATCATTCTTGGGGTCAGTCTCGGCGTAGCCCAATTCCTGGGCTTTCTTAAGCGCTGAAGGGAAATCGGCGCCCTCTTTCGCCATGCGGGTAAGAATATAATTGGTGGTCCCATTTATTATGGCGTAAATACCACTTATCTTATTGGCTACCAGGTCATGCTGAAATGGGGAGATTAAGGGAATGCCGCCGCCGACGCTAGCCTCGTAGTGCACTCCAACGCCGTGCTGCCGAGCCAGGGCAAATAGCTCCGCCCCATGCTTGGCGATAACCTCCTTATTTGAGGTAACCACGTGCTTGCCGCCAGTTATTGCCCGTTTCAGGTAATCCACGGCCGGCTTCTCACCCCCGATAGCCTCAACGATAATATCCATATCAGGCTCGTTAAAAAACTCACCGTCATTGGTGGTAAAAAGCTTAAGGCCTGTCTCCTTCGCCAGCGGCTTGGCTAAGTCCGCCTCCAAGACCTTCACCCTTTTCAGGACAAGGGGGCAACCCACCTGCTCCGCTAGGA
>CAYWCO010000084.1:0-4321 GCA_964456815.1 uncultured Dehalococcoidales bacterium
CCATTAGGCTTTGCTCCTTACCCCCGCTTTATTAGGGCGTCTGCGGCTTGTCCCTTAATTTTCCTTCCCTCCCCTGGGGGTGGGGTAAGGAGACCATAAAGAGGTGAAACCTTTTTGGGCGGGCGGGAAGCAAAACAAATGTTAAAAAGGGGCTTGACACCAAACAGCAACCGACCTAATATTCCTCTAGATGGGGTAATGGAGGATAAGCAATGAAAAGACTGCTACTGGTATTACTGGTTACTACCGTCATCTTAAGTGTTGGCTGCGCCAAAGCGCAACCCGAGGTAACTGCGGAAATCACCCCTCTGGAAGTGCCAACCCCGATAATTGCCGATATCACCACACAGGATGCGTTTACCCTGATACAGAGCAACGAGGACAACCCGGACTTTGTCATTATTGACGTGCGTACGCCGCAGGAGTTTGCCACAGGACACATAGAAAATGCCATAAATTTAGATTACCGTTCTGAGACCTTCCAGGAGGAGCTCAACAGCCTGGATAAGGATAAAACCTACCTCGTTTACTGCGGGGTCGGGAGTCGCAGCGCCAGCGCCCTGGATATTATGGGGGTGCTCGGCTTTATGGAAGCCTACAATATGCTGGGCGGTATTGAGCAGTGGCAGAAAGACGAGCGACCAATTACAGGGGGGTAAAACAATAGCAAAACTACCGATTATCCTGATAACACCCATAATTTTAGCTGCTGGCTGCGCTCAGCCAGAACCTATAACTCAACCCTCGCCCGGACAAAGGCTACCCCAAATAATCATTATCTATGATAACAACCCCTTTGACAGTCGGCTAAACACAGCCTGGGGCTTCTCCTGCCTGGTGAGGCTCCCCGAAAGGAGCATCCTGTTTGATACCGGCGGCGATAGCCACACCCTGCTGGATAACATGCTCAAGCTCCAGATTGACCCCCAAGAGGTTGAGGCGGTGGTGCTATCGCACGCACACGGCGACCATACCGGCGGACTGGGCGGTTTTCTGGAGCAAAACAGCAATGTTACCGTTTACCTGCCGGGTTCGTTTCCCCAAGGATTTAAGGATGATGTTGCCTACCTTGGGGCAAAGGTAGAGGAAATATACGAAGCCAGGGAGCTTATGCCCGGCGTATACAGTACTGGCGAGCTCGGGGCGGGGATAGAAGAGCAATCGCTGATAATAACCACCAGCCAGGGCCTAGTGATAATAACCGGCTGTGCCCACCCCGGCGTGGTTAATATCATCCAAAGAGCCAAGGAGGTAGTCCCCGACAGCAATGTTTACCTGGTGCTGGGTGGTTTCCATCTCATTGGTGCCTCCTCTGCGGAGCTGGAGTCCATTATTGATAGCTTCCGCCAGCTAGGTGTGGAAAGCGTAGCCCCCTGCCACTGTAGCGGCGACCAGACACGGCAACTATTCAAAGAGCGCTACGGCAAGAATTACATAGAAAGCGGCGTCGGCAAAATAATACCATTGCCATTTTAATGCGCCCCCGGCTAACCTAATTATTCCCCACTCTGCTATAATTAGGCTATGAAAAAGCCGCTTCTGGTCCTGTTTGACGGCAATGCCCTGATTCACCGCGCCTTTCACGCCCTGCCCCCGCTCACCGTGAGCAAGAGCGGTGAGATGGTGGGAGCTGTCTACGGCTTTGCCCTGATGCTGCTCAAGGTAATAAACGAGCTGAAGCCCACCCACTACGCCATCGCCTTTGATATGAAAGCCCCCACCTTCAGGCATAAGCTCTTTCCTGAGTACAAGGCACAACGCCCCCCAGCCCCCGAGGAACTAATTAACCAGCTGGGGAGGGTAAGGGAGCTGGTTTCCGCCTTCTGCATCCCTATCTTTGAGCTTGAGGGCTACGAGGCAGACGACCTATTGGGTGCCCTCAGCCACCAGGCAAGCAACCAGGACATTGACACCGTCATCGTTAGCGGTGATGCCGATACCATGCAGCTTGTCTCCCCGAGGGTAAAGGTTCTTTACCCCAAGCCGGGTAAGAGCTTTTCCGACACCATGCTCTACGACGAAGAAGCGGTGATTCAAAAGTATAGCCTGAAGCCGGAGCAGGTTGTCGATTTTAAGGCACTAAAGGGCGACCCTTCAGATAATATCCGCGGCGTCCCCGGCATCGGCGAGAAGAGTGCCGTCAAGCTCCTCCAGCAATTCGGCTCCGTAGAGCAAGTCTACGAGCATATAGACGAGGTGACCCCGCCCAAGCTCCAGGGCATACTACGGGAAAATGAAGCCGTCGCCCGCCAGAGCAAGGAGCTGGCGACCATCGTTACCCAGATACCGGTTACCATGAACCTTGACGACTGCCGGGTTAGCCAGTATGACCGCAATAAAGTGACCGAGCTCTTCCGCGAGCTTGAGTTTGCCAGCCTGCTGCCCAAACTGCCCCAGACGGAAGCAGGGGAGGCAGCCACCCCTGAAGCCAAGCCGCCCCAGGGAGACTATCATATCGTAAACACCACCCCCGCCCTTGATGAGCTCATAAACCGCCTGTCAGCAGCCAAGTCCTTCGCCTTTGACCTGGAGACCACCAGCCTGGACCCGATATCAGCCCAGCTCGTCGGCATATCCTTTTCGCCGGCTGAGGGCGAAGCCTACTATATCCCGGTTGGCCACGTCGGCCTGGGGGAGATAGCGCAACTGCCCCTGGAAGATGTTATAGCCAAGCTTAAGCCACCCCTTGAAGACCAGAAACTGGCCAAGTTCACCCACAACGGCAAGTATGACACCACCGTGCTCGCTGAATACGGAATAGAGGTAAAAAATCTGACCTTTGACAGTATGCTCGCCGCCTACTTGCTGGGGGAGAAATCATTAGGACTAAAGACCCTCACCTTCAGCAAGCTGGCGATTGAGATGACACCCATTAGCGAGCTTATCGGCTCCGGAGCAAAGCAGATTCTCATGTCCCAGGTAGAGACCAGCCGTGCCGCCGACTACGCCTGCGCCGATGCCGACATGACGGGGCGGCTGAAGGCAATGCTGGAGCCGGAGCTTCACCAGCGGGGGCTATGGCAACTCTTCACCGAGGTTGAGTTGCCCCTGATGCCGGTGCTGGTCCACATGGAAAGGAACGGCGTCGCCCTGGATACCGAGCTACTACAGCAGATGTCGCACCGCCTCGGCGAGCAACTGCT
Organism: uncultured Dehalococcoidales bacterium; assembly: GCA_964456815.1. GTDB lineage: Bacteria > Chloroflexota > Dehalococcoidia > Dehalococcoidales > BS750m-G39 > CAVTZP01. The sequence goes on from CAYWCO010000084.1 coordinate 3,144, forward strand.
AAAGCTGGAGGCTGATATATATAACAGTGTTGGCCATCAGTTCAATATAAACTCCCCCCAGCAACTGAGCGCCGTCCTCTTTGAGGAGCTAAAACTATCGCCCCAGCGCAAGACCAAGAGTGGCTATTCCACCGGGGCAGCGGTGCTGGAGGAACTGCGCAGCGTTCACCCCGTAATAGAATTCATCCTTGACTACCGCCAGCTAAGCAAAATAAGGTCAACCTATATTGATGCCCTGCCCGCCCTGATTAACCCCAAGACGAAGCGGGTGCACACCAGCTTTAACCAGACGAGGACAGCTACCGGCAGGCTCTCCTCAAGCGAGCCCAATTTACAAAATATCCCCGTCCGCGGCGAGATAGGGAAGGAAGTCAGGCAGGCGTTTATTGCCCCACCGGGGTCATACCTGCTAGCCGCCGACTACTCCCAGATTGACCTCCGCTGTCTTGCCCACCTCTCCCAGGACGAAAGCCTCTTGGATGCCTTCCGCCATGATGAAGATATCCACAGCGCCACCGCAGCCCAAGTCTTCGGCGTTAAACCCCAAGCGGTAACCCCGGATACGCGCCGGGTGGCAAAGACGGTCAACTTCGGCGTTATCTACGGCATGAGCGAATACGGGCTGGAGCAGGCGACGGGCTTATCACGGGAGGAAGCAGCCCAGTTCATTACCGCCTACTTTGAAAAATACCCCGGGGTGAAAAAATACCTTGAATCGACCAAGGAAAAGGCTAGGGAAAAGGGCTATGTCCAGACCATCCTCGGCAGGAGGCGCTCCATCCCCGAAATCAACTCCCCCAACCGGCAGATAAGGGAAGCCGCCGAAAGAATGGCGATAAACATGCCAGTGCAGGGTACATCCGCCGATATCATAAAGGTGGCGATGATAAACCTAGACCGGGAGCTGGATAAACGCCAGCTAAAGAGCAAGATGCTGCTTCAGGTGCATGACGAGCTTATCTTTGAGGTGCCCCAGAACGAGCTGGAGGAGATGCGCCGGCTTGCCCCCGAAATAATGTCCACGGCGCTGGAACTCAGCGTGCCGATAAAGGTGGACATCAAGACGGGCAAAAACTGGGGGGAGATGGAATAAATATATTTTGGTAACCTATCCCCCTTACCCCCTTCCCTTGGTAATCGGTTAAGGGAAGAGGGGGATTAAATGGGGAATGGAGAAC
>CAYWCO010000085.1:0-4303 GCA_964456815.1 uncultured Dehalococcoidales bacterium
GGCTTATAAAAGTTCTCAGGCGCTGGGGGTGCGCCTGCACGACCTGGAGGATGACTTCTTTATGTTCGTTATCCCCTGGGGACCCTACCTGGACGTGGACAAAGCCCGATGCTGTGTCTCTTCCTGGCACCGTCCGGAGGATAACGTGATTCCTCCCCAGATAAAAGCCGCCGGCATTTATATTAATAATGCTCTGGCAAAAACAGAAGCTATAGGTAATGGCTTTGACGAGGCAATCATGCTTGCCCCGGACGGCCATGTCTCTGAGGGGAGTGGCGAGAACATTTTCCTGGTCATAGACGGCAAGCTGGTTACGCCGGCAAGCTGCAGCAACATCCTGATGGGCGTTACCCGGGATACGGTGATAAAACTGGCGCAAAACGAGCTGGGTATAGAGACGATAGAGAAGCAGGTTGAGCGCAGCGAGCTTTATACCGCCGATGAGTGCTTCTTAACCGGCACCGCCGCTCATCTAACCCCGGTAGCTGAAATAGACCACCGCATGATAGGTAGCGGTGAGGTCGGTGAAATAACCAAGAGGCTGCAAAAGCTCTACTTTGAGGTAATACGAGGCGATAACTCAAAATACCTTGACTGGTGCACCCCGGCCTATAAAAAGTAAGTTACTTCTTGGGCACACCCACCTGCAACGACTTCAGCAAGCAGATAACCTGGCAGTTTTCCTCCAGGGCGGTGGTGTAATTATGGGCTTCCTCAAGCAGCTGACCGACGGCAAAGCTGCCATGACCATGAACCATAACAATGTGGCGTTTCTTTAATGCCTTGGCGATTATATCAGCCAGACCACCCGGCTTCACCTCCATATTCCAGCCCAGGACCGGAACCCGCCCCAGCGTTGACAGACCATCGGTACACATGGGTACAATCTCAGTTTCAGTCAGCGAGAGGGCAACAGCATGAGGGGGGTGGGCATGAACAACGGCCAGTGCCGGGGTCTCACGATAGATGGCGCGGTGGACAGCCAGCTCTATTGACGCCAGCGGCGTATTGCGGTCATTCTTGCTTATCCCGGTCTCGATTAAATCGTGCTCTTCCAGGCAGCCGAGCCCACTGTTACGGCGGGTAATAACGATGCGCTCCCCCAGCCTTATGCTCAGGTTCCCGCCCTGGGAGGAGACAAGCCCGGTGGTGAACAGGTCACGACCTACACTCTGAAACTGAGCTAAAATCACGATGCCCCTAGCATAAACCCCTTCCCCGTCTCAGGTCAAGTTTTGGCGGCTTGGGCTTCATTTAACTTCTTCATCAAGTGGGATTTGCGGCGGGCGGCGTTATTGGGGTGGATAACCCCCTTTTCTGCCGCCCTATCCAGAGAAGCGATGGCAACCGTCACCGCCTCCTGGGCTGCCTTAAGCTTACCGCTAAAGATGAGCCTCTCCGCCTTAGTTATATTGGTCTTGCACTGGCTAAGAATAGGCTTATTTCTAAGCCTCTTTCGTTCCGCTGCCCGCATCTCTCTTTGAGCTCCCTTAACCGCTGGCAATATCTACCTCCTTAAGGTTTTTTTACTACTGCCTCATCCCCAACGCGGGAGATGTTTATCACCCCTTTAACCCCGTCAATCTTTTTTAGCAGCCGGCTGAGCTGGACCAGGCCCGTCGTTTCCAGGGAAAAAAATTCAGAAACGGTATGGTTATTATGATGGGTAGAGCTCACCTCGGCAATATTAACCTTCTCCTCAGCGATAATGGTGGTAATATCATTGATAAGCCCCACCCTGTCCCAGGCTTCAACCTTTATTTTAACCGGATACAGGGAATCGGTCGGCTCCCACTCCACCCCAATAAGCCTCTCCTTCTCATCCTCGTGAATCACATTGTAGCAGTCCCGGCGGTGAATAGTCACCCCCCGGCGGCGAGTAACATAGCCGATAATATCATCCCCGGGCACAGGGCGGCAGCACCGGGCTAAATTGGTAACCAAATCCCCCATCCCCAGCACCCGGATAGCCGCCTCCGGTGGCTTGGGGGGAGCGGCTGGCGTCTTGGGCTGGGGTTGCTCCGGCTGGGCGGAGAGCTTGACCGCAATCTGATGGGTGGAAACACCGCCATAGCCGATTGCCGCCAGAAAGTCATCAAGGTTATCATATTTGAATAGCTTAGCCAGCCCTTCCCGCTCGCTGGGCTTTATCCCCAGATGCCTCATCTCCTTATCCAGAAGCTCCCGACCCCGCTCAATATTCTCTGTCCGTTCCTGCCGCCGGAACCATTGCTTTATCTTCTCCCCGGCGTGAGATGTCTTGATATAGCCAAGGTGGAGGTTCAGCCAGTCCCGGCTCGGTGCTTTAGCCGCCTTAGATGCCACAATCTCAACGACATCGCCGTTATTCAGCTGAGAGTTGAGCGGCACCAGCTTGCCGTTAACCTTGGCCCCGATGCAGCGGTGCCCAAGCTCGGTATGAACCCGATAGGCAAAATCAAGGGGGGTAGAACCCTTGGGCAGGTCCTTTATCTCCCCCTTGGGAGTGTAAACAAAGACCTGGTCAATGAAGATATCGGTTTTAACCGATTCCAGGAATTCCTCCGCCCCGCTGAGCTCCCGGTGCCAATCAATCAACTGGCGCAGCCAGGCTATCCTCTCCTCAAAGTGTATATCTTTCTTCTCCCCCTCTTTATAGCGCCAGTGGGCAGCCAGGCCATACTCAGCAATATGATGCATGTCACGGGTGCGAATCTGAACCTCAAGGGGAATCCTCCCCAGGCACATTACCGTGGTGTGCAGGGCCTGGTAGCCATTGGGCTTGGGATTGGCAATAAAATCATCAAAATCCCCGGGCAGGGGGCGCCACAAACTATGGAGAGTGCCTAAAGCATTGTAGCAATCTGGCACCGTGCTAACCATTACCCGCAGGGCGAGGAGGTCGTGTATATCATCAAAGTGTTTATCCTGGGCGGAATACCTCTCCATCTTGCGGTATATACTGTAGATATGCTTGGGTCTGCCCCATATCTCAGCCCTGAGCTTAGCCCGCTCAAACTCCTCCTCCAGGATTTGAATCACCTCGGTAATAAATGCCTCCCGCCTTCCCCGGCGGGCAGCAATCAGGTTAGCAATCTGGCGGTATTTCTGGGGTTCCAGGTAACGGAAGGACAGGTCCTCAAGCTGCCACTTCAGCTCCCAGATGCCAAGGCGATGAGCCAAGGGGGCGTATATCTCCAGGGTCTCCCCGGCGATGCTGCGCTGGGCCTCCGGCGATAGAGCGCTCAGGGTGCGCATATTATGCAACCGGTCAGCCAGCTTTATAAACACCACTCGAAGGTCCTCAGCCATAGCCACCAGCATCTTCCTCAGGTTCTCTGCCTGCACCCCACCGGTGACCACCCCTGGAGCGGGGGGCAGGGGGAGCTTGCCCAACTTGGTAGCGCCATCAACCAGCCTGGCGACCTCAGCACCAAACTTGGCTTCAAGCTCGGCAACGGGTATGCCGCAGTTCTCAGGAACATCGTGAAGTAAGGCTGCCGCCAGGGTGCTGGCATCAAGCTGGAGCTCAGCCAGAATCAAGGCTGTCTGCAGGGGGTGCTCAATATAGGGGTCCCCCGACTTTCGCATCTGCCCCTCATGCGCCTTTAGCGCAAAATTATAGGCATCCCTGACCAGGGCTATCTTCTCCGGCGGAATATACTGCTGAGCCTTTTCTTTCAGCTGGCTAAAACTCATCGCCCTATCCTAAACATCCTTCAGCCCTTTAAAGGCATTCCACATGGAGACCTTTTTAATGTATTTCTTGTAGCTACCCCCAAATTTCTTGAGGTTAAACCTGTCTTCCTCCCTGGAAGCCATCCACAAGAGGAATATGGCTATGAGACCCAGGACTAAAGAAAGTGCTGATTGAAAAACCAAAATTAAGGCAAATGACCAGACCGCCATTCCCAGATGCATAGGGTGCCGAACAATCCCGTATATACCCGTATCAACCAAGGTCATAGGGTCTGAAGGCGCTAAAGTCTTTGCTTTGCCCTTGCGATAAAGACCAATAAACGAAGACGCCACCAGAAATGCCGCCGGGATAAAGAGCACGTAGCCGATGATTTCTAACCATAGGATGTCGGGGAATATATCCCATAACTGGGGAATACCAAAGCCAAGCACCAACAACGTGAAGAATATAGCCATCCCCGTATGCCCATAGATCTCGCAGGCAAGGCGTGTTTTAATTGCCGGGATTAGCGATCCAACCCAGATAAAGAGACATATAACACCACATATTATGTATACCAGCATTTCACCTGCCCTCTTATTATATTTTAAGTATAGCGCAAGCAGATTACTGGTGCAAAAATAT
>CAYWCO010000086.1:0-4256 GCA_964456815.1 uncultured Dehalococcoidales bacterium
GTATTTAGGTGGAAAGCCCCGTTATGGTATAATAAACTGTTAGAAAATGCCCACCCCCAGCTCCCACGGGGGAATTACATGGAGGTATAGTTATGACCCAGGGTAAAAGGGCGATTGTCTGGTTTAATGAGGTCACCAAAAAGGATGTGCCCATTGTCGGTGGCAAAGGGGCAAACCTCGGTGAGATGACCAACGCCAACATACCCGTCCCCACCGGCTTCATTGTAACCGCAGACGCCTATTTTGACTTCATCAAAAAGTCAAAGCTCATGGATAAAATCCGCCACCTGCTGGAGCCATTAGACTCGAACGATAGCAAACAGCTCCAAAAAATTGCTGCCCAGGTTAAAAAGCTAATCCTGGACGCCGCCATGCCCGCGGAACTGGCCCGGGAGATTGAACAAGCCTACATTAAGATGGGCAGAGGTCTGGTGGCAGTGCGCTCCTCGGCTACCGCTGAAGACCTCCCCGAAGCCTCCTTTGCCGGCCAGCAACGCACCTTACTCAATATAGAGCAGGAAAAGAGGGTGGTGACTGCCGTCCGGGAGTGCTGGGCATCCCTCTTTGAACCGCGCGCCATCTTCTACCGGCACCAGCAGGGCTTTGACCACTTCAAGGTTGGAATCGCCGTCCCTGTCCAAAAGATGGTCCAGTCCCAAGCCTCGGGGGTAATGTTTACCATAGAGCCGGTAACCAGCGATAACAGCAAGATTGTTATTGAGGCTGTCTATGGGCTTGGTGAGGCTATCGTCTCCGGAGAGGTAACCCCTGACCTGTATGTCGTTGACAAAGATAGTTTAAAAATCGTTAACACCAAAATAGTCAACCAAGAGTCGCAGCTGGTCAAAAATCCAACCGCCGGTGCCAAAGAGACTAATATTTGGGCGCCACTCCCCACCCCAACTCAAAATAAGCAGAAGCTGAGCGACAGTGAAATAATTAAACTGGCATGGCTGGGGAAACAGATAGAAGACCACTACCGCTTCCCCCAGGATATTGAATGGGCAAAGGAAGATAGCGAAATCTATATCCTCCAGACCCGACCCGTAACCACCATCAAGGAAGGAGCTGAGGCTGAACTTGAAATCCAGGCTCCGGCGCTGCTTACAGGGGCACCTGCCAGCCCGGGGCTTGCCTCAGGACCGGTGAAAATAGTCCCTGAAGCCTCACAGATAGACAAGGTGAAAACAGGCAATATTCTGGTTACCGAAATGACCACCCCTGACTTCGTGCCGGCAATGAAGCGGGCGGTAGCCATCGTTACCAATCGTGGCGGCAGGACCGCCCACGCCGCCATCGTCAGCCGTGAGCTGGGTATCCCCTGCGTCGTCGGCGCCGAAGGGGCAACAACCACCCTGACCGACGGGCAGGTAATCACGGTAGATGGCTCGCACGGCAAGGTCTATAGCGGCAAGGTGTCCCGAAGGATAAGGACAACCACCATTGCCGACATGTTCCGGGAAGCAATCAAGACCAAGACCAGGTTGTACGTAAACCTGGCTCAACCCGAGCTGGCGGAAACCGTAGCCGCCCGCCATGTTGATGGCGTTGGCTTACTCCGAGCCGAGTTCATGATTGCCCAGATTGGCGAGCATCCCAGATATATGCTCAGCCAGAAGCGGGGGCAGGAGTTTACCAGCAAGCTGGCTAAAAGCATCGAGACCTTTGCCAAGGCTTTTAACCCCCGCCCCGTAGTCTACCGGACCACCGATTTCAAGACCAACGAATATAGAGAGCTTACCGGCGGGCAGGAATACGAGGAGACGGAGGAGAACCCCATGCTCGGCTTCCGGGGATGCTCCCGCTATATCTACGACCATGAGGTGTTTAAACTGGAGATAGAAGCGATAAAGAGGGTGAGACAAGACTATAAAAATCTATGGGTAATGTTTCCCTTCGTCAGGACGGTTAACGAGCTAACCCAGACTAAAGAAATCCTGGAAGCCGCGGGGCTGGTGCGTTCCAAAGACTTTAAACTATGGATGATGGTTGAGGTACCGTCCAATATCTTCTTAATAGAAAAGTTCCTTGAGGTCGGCATTGACGGCATATCCATCGGCTCAAACGACCTGACCCAGCTCATCCTCGGCATTGACCGCGACAGCGAAAAGTTAGCCGAGACATTTGACGAACGCAACGAAGCAGTACTTATCGCCCTGGAAAGGGCGATTAAGGTATCAAAGAGTATGGGTGTGACCTCATCCATCTGCGGACAGGCACCCTCGGTATACCCTGAACTCACCGAAAAGCTGGTAGAATGGGGCATTACCTCGGTTTCAGTAAGCCCGGATATGATTGGCACCACCAGAGAGATAATTGCTAAAGCAGAAGCAAGCTTAGAGCACCGATGATTAGTCATCTTAATATCCGCCAGCTGACCGAACAAAGGGAGGAAAGCCTTTCACCCCACGCAGTAAAAAGTAAGTCTTCCCGGGGCAGGCTAAAATACAAAGAGCCCTGCTCGATACGCACCGCCTTCCAGCGCGACCGCGACCGCATTATCCACTGCAAAGCCTTCCGCCGCCTCATGCACAAGACGCAGGTCTTTATTGCCCCCTCAGGCGACCACTACCGCACCCGCCTCACCCACACCCTGGAGGTATCCCAGATAGCCAGAACTATAAGTCGCGCCCTGAACCTAAACGAGGACCTGACCGAGGCAATCGCCCTGGGTCATGACCTGGGTCATACCCCGTTCGGTCATGTCGGCGAGGAGGTCCTCAACGAGCTCTACCCCAAGGGCTTCAGCCACAACGAGCAGAGCCTGCGCGTGGTTGATATACTGGAGAACAACGGGCAGGGGCTGAACCTGACCTGGGAGGTGAGGGACGGTATCCTGAACCACTCCAAGACCAAGGTAGATATCTGGGGGGAGGGATGGGGAAAGGTGAATACCCTTGAGGGGGAGGTGGTCAAGATTTCAGACGCCATCGCCTACATCAACCATGACATTGACGATGCCATAAGGGCGGGCATGATTACCGAGGGCGATTTGCCCATCTCCGCCATCATCAAGCTGGGCAATACCCACTCCCTCCGCATCAACACCATGGTCGGTGACATTATTGACAGCTCGTGGGGGGTGAGGGGTGAGAGCAAGGAAAAGCCGGTTATCACCATGAGCCCCCCCATTCTTGAGGCGACCAATACCCTGCGCCAGTTCCTCTTTGAGCAGGTGTATAATATACGCTCCGCCCAGGAGGAATCAAAACGGGCACGGCGTGTGGTCCGCTCGCTGTACAAATACTTCAACAAGCGCATAGACAAGCTGCCGCCGGAGTATAGTTTTCACAGTGATGAGCCGGAGCGAATGGTGGTTGACTATATCGCCGGCATGACCGACCACTATGCCCTCAGAATGGCTGAGGAGCTAGCACTAACCAAAGGTAAGGCTAAATAGAAGGGGGAAAATTATATCTTTTCCCACCCGCCACCCTTAAAGGAAGGGGTAATGCTATGAGGTGGTTTAAAAACCTTAAAAAGTGGCAAAAAGGAGCTTTAATCGGTTGCGGTGTGGGTCTCTTCGCCTGCCTATTGATGTTAGCTTTAATGGAAGGCCCAGGCTCGGTGACACGGATAGTGGGGGAATGGATAGTGAGATTACACGTATTGCTCTACGTAACATTTGACCTTTTCATACGCCTTCCCTCTATGATGTCTCAGTATGCATTTTTGGGGGCTATTGTTGTTTTTTATGGAGGACTCGGGGCTCTTACGGGGAAAGTTCAACAGATGGCTAGTCCTGCTTGGAAGTGGTTGCTAACCGCTTTGTTAGCTCTTTTTTTGCTGTTTTTTTATTGGTTCAATCTTCAATTAGCAATGGTGCTTGAAACTTGAAAATATTTAGCTTCATTCTTGGATATATGGAAGGGGTAATGCTATGAGGTGGTTTAAAAATCTTAAGAGGTGGCAGAAAGGAGGGCTTATAGGACTTGCCGTAGGTCTTCTACTCGCTTGCATATTACTCTTTATAAGCTCACCCTCTCATTATAATTCATTGGGAGCATGGATAGCTAATTTTCACGCGGCTTTATACTTATTACCCGGCATTCTAACTATGATTCTGTATGGTGATATAGGTGGAGCAGTTCTAGATTATGGAGGGGCAGTGTCTATCGTAATATTTTACGGGGGGTTAGGGGCTCTTACGGGGAAAGTTCAACAGATGGCTAGTCCTGCTTGGAAGTGGCTACTAACCGCTTTACTGGCTCTTTTCCTGCTGCTTTTTTACGTTATGCATGTTATTTAAGCAATGG
>CAYWCO010000087.1:0-4255 GCA_964456815.1 uncultured Dehalococcoidales bacterium
TATTTGATATTATGAGAAGGAAGTCATGGTTACACAAACGACATATAGTAATGCTAGACAATCTTTTCGTGCCTTATGTGATGAAGTAATATCAACACGTGAACCTATTTTTATTACTCGCAGGGGAGCGGAGAATGTTGCTCTAATTTCAGCAGATGAACTAAATAGTGTAATGGAGACAATTCATCTGTTTCGTTCCCCGGAGAATGCCAGAAGACTATTAACAGCATTGAACCGTGCCTACGAAAATAGTGTCCAACCATCATCCCTAGATGAACTCAAGCGAGAGTTAGGGGTTGAGCAGGGCTAAACACAAGCAAAGGGCAAAGACAAGAAAGCCAGTATTTCATCCTGAGTTCAAAGAGGATTTGAAGTATTGGATTGATATAAATTGGACAATTGCGCATAGGGCATTAAACATAGTATACGAAATAATACACCGAGACCCCTTTACTGGCACAGGTAAGCCAGAGCCCTTAAAGGGTATTCCAAATGCATGGTCAAGAAGGCTTACGCAAGAACATCGCATTGTCTATTTAGTCCGTGATGACCGGATTGATTTTCTTCAGGCACGCTACCATTATTAACTATCTCTATTAAAATTGCTGCCTAATTGTTAATTTCAAACTGATACACTACCCAAATTGACCCACTACCCATAGTCTAAAAGGCCAGTCTAAGAGGGGGCGTTAGCCCCTCTTTTTTGTTTTCCTCCCCCTCTCCAAGATTGGAGAGGGGGACACAGGGGGTGAGGTTGATAGCTTTCTTGACCACTCTCTTTTGATAACCTATAATCCAAGACGACTATGTTAAATCAGCTCAAGGAGTTAAAGCAAAAAGCCGCCGGAGAGCTGGAAGCCGTTACCGATGTTAAGGAGCTGGAGGCGTGGCGGGTACGCTATCTGGGCAAGAAGAGTGAGCTGACCAAAGCCCTGCGCAGCATAGCCTCGTTGCCCATTGGCGAGAGGAAACAGGTTGGCGCCCTCGCCAACGAGGTTAAAGCCAGGTTAGAGGATAGTCTGGAGCAAAAAAGGCGGCTTCTCGGCGAGGCACGTCTGGTAACCGCCACCGAGGGGGAGCAGATTGATATCACCCTGCCCGGGCGTCCCCTCCCTCAAGGTCATTTGCACCCAATGACTCAGACCCTTTACGAAATATGCGATATATTTGTCTCTATGGGCTTTCAGGTGGTTGAGGGGCCTGAGGTGGAGTGGAACTATTACAATTTTGAGGCTTTGAATATCCCCACCCACCACCCGGCTCGTGACAGTATGGCGACACTCTGGGTTGAAAATAAGACCGAATCTGAAGAGAAAAATATGCTACTGCGCACCCACACTACTGCCGTTGATACGAGGGTTATGGAGGAGATAAGCCCGCCGATACGGGTGGTTATACCGGGGAAGGTCTATCGCTATGAGGCGAGCGACGCCACCCATGTCCCCATGTTCCATCAGATTGACGGTCTGGTGGTGGACAAGGGCATTACCATGACCGAATTGAAGGGGACGCTCTACGAGTTTGCCCGCCGCTTCTTCGGCGAGGAGAGAAGGGTGCGCTTCCGCTGTGACTATTTCCCCTTCGTTGAGCCCGGCGTTGAGATGGCGATAGAATGCCTGGTCTGCGGCGGGAAGGGCTGTCGGCTTTGCGGTAATAGCGGCTGGATTGAGATACTGGGGGCGGGCATGACCCACCCCCACGTCCTCCAGCGTGCCGACCTTGACCCAGAGATTTATACCAGTTTTGCCTTCGGTATGGGCATAGACCGCCTGCCCATGCTCCGCTACGGCATTGATGATATTAGATTATTCTATGGCAGCGACCTTAGATTTTTGAGGCAGTTCTAGAGATGAAGGTCCCGCTGAGATGGCTTAAGGAATACCTGGATGTCAGCCTGCCCCCGGCTGAGCTAGCTGAGAGGTTGACCATGGCTGGCACCGAGGTCAAGGGGTGGCAGGTTATCGGGGGTAGCTGGGAGAATATCGTTGTCGGGCAGATTGTTGCCATTAATCCCCACCCTAATGCTGAACGCCTCAGTCTGGCTACAGTAGACCTGGGCACCGAGAAGCAGACCGTGGTCTGTGGGGCGCTCAATCTTAAGCTCGGCGATAAGGTCGTCTTTGCCTATGTTGGCGCCCAGCTTATAGACGGGCACACCGGAGAGGTATTTCGCCTGAAAGCAGTCAAGATTCGCGGCGCTCTCTCCAATGGCATGGTCTGCTCGGAGAAGGAGCTTGGTATCTCTGATAGCCATGAGGTAATCATGGTCTTATCCGCCGATGCCCCGGTTGGCACCCAGCTGGTTGACTATATCGGTGATGTTATTTTTGACCTTGATATAACCCCCAACCGCCCCGACTGCCTCTCGGTAATCGGGGTTGCCAGGGAGGTAGCCACCCTTACCGGGAAAAAGATACGTCTCCCTGAAGCCAGCTATGAAGAAGCGTCACCGCCGCCCTCACTGCCTATAAACGAGCAGGTATCAATAGAGATAAAGGACCCTGACCTCTGCCCCAGATATAGCGCCAGCCTGATTACCGGCATAAAGATAACTGACTCCCCGCCGTGGATGCAGCAGCGGTTACTTGCTTGCGGCATGCGCCCCATAAATAACATCGTTGATGTTACCAACTATGTCATGCTGGAGTATGGGGAGCCCCTGCACGCCTTTGACTATAACCGAATCAAGGGCAGGAAGATTATCGTCCGCCGCGCTGGTGATGGTGAGACTACGGTTAGCCTGGACGGGGTAAAGAGGGTTCTTTCCCCCCAGATGCTGGTTATTGCTGACGAGGAGCGGGCGGTGGCTATCGCCGGGGTGATGGGCGGTGCTGATAGCGAGGTTACGGGCGAGACCACGGCAATACTGCTGGAGGCGGCTAATTTTAACCCGGCGAGCATCTATCATACCGGCAACACCCTGAATCTGCCCAGCGAGGCCCGGTTGCGCTTTGAGCGTGGCATCAGCCCCGAGCTGACTATCCCCGCGCTTAAACGGGCTACCCAGCTTATTGTCCAGCTCGCCGGTGGCAGGGCAGCCAGGGGCCTGGTTGACGCCTATCCCGGCAAGCAAGAGCGCAAGCCCATCTTGCTGTCAGAGAGCAAGGTAAAGACCCTTCTCGGCGTTGACTTCACCCCTGAGCAGATAAAGAAGGCGCTGGTCTCTCTGGGCTTTGATGTTAAAGCCGCCGATTCTGGCTTTCTGGTCACCCCCCCCTACTGGCGGAGTGATATCGCCCTGGCGGAGGACCTTGTCGAGGAAGTAGCCCGTGTCATTGGCTATGACCAGATTCCAGCAACCATGCTTAGTGAGCCAATACCCCAGCACAACCCCGACCCCCTCATCAGCCTTAAGCGGGAGGTAAGGCGCAGCCTTACCGGCCTTGGCTTTCAGGAGGTAGTCAGCTATTCGCTGACCAGCCTGGAGCTGATAAATAAGCTGTTGCCCACCCCTCACCCCCTTGAGCCGGAACCGCTGCGGATGGCTAACCCGATGACCGCCGACCAGGAATATCTCCGTCCTAATCTGCGGGCTAACCTTCTGGCTGCCCTTTCGGCAAACAGGAGACACGAGGCTGGCGGTATCAGGCTGTTTGAGCTGGGCAGGGTGTACCGGCAGCAAGCAAAAGACCTGCCTGGTGAGCCTGAGATGGTCTGCGGGCTGCTGAGCGGGCCCAGATTTGGGGAGTCGTGGCACGGCGGGGATGAGGCGCTTGATTTCTTTGATGCCAAGGGTGTGGTTGAGGGCTTGCTCAGCCAGCTTGGAGTGGAAGCCGGCTTTGAAGCGGGTGGTGATGAGAGCCTGCACCCGAGCAAGCAGTCAGCCATAGTTATCGAGGGTAATAAATTGGGCGTTTTCGGTGAGCTGCACCCTAAGGTCGCCGAGGCGTTTGAGCTTTCCGGGGCGGTCTATCTCTTTGAAATCAATCTGACGGCGCTCCTGCCCCTTACTTTAGGCCATAAACTATTCCAGCCCATACCCCGCTTCCCCGCTATAGTCAGGGATATAGCCCTGGTGGTTGACGCCGGGGTAAGCAATCGTCAGGTGCAGGATGTTATTAAGGGCTTTCAACTGGTGAGCCAGGTTGCCCTGTTTGATGTCTATGTCGGGGCGAAACTGCCACCGGGCAAAAAATCCCTCGCCTACAGGATTACCTTCCAGTCGCCGTCTCATACCCTGACCGATGACGAGGTCAATAAGATACAGCAGAAAGTCCTGGATAAGCTGGCTAAAGAGCTTGGGGCTAGCCTGCGT
>CAYWCO010000088.1:0-4211 GCA_964456815.1 uncultured Dehalococcoidales bacterium
GTAGGGAAGCGGCAGCGACTTAGACCAAGGGTTTAGAATAAGCCGAGCCCTTGGTCATATTTTTTAGAGGCAGAGATGACGCAACTGGAGCTGGCAAGAGAAGGGACTATCTCCCCCCAGATGAGCCTGGTGGCAAAGAGCGAGGGGGTGGAGGCGGAATTTGTTCGCCAGGGGGTGGCTGAAGGAACAATAGTTATCCCGGCTAATACTAACCACAAAAACCTCGTTCCCTGCGGCATAGGTCAGGGGCTTAAGACCAAGGTCAACGCCAATATCGGCACCTCCTCCGATTTTGGCAATATAGATACCGAACTGGAGAAGCTGCAGGCGGCTATCGACTTTGGCGCCGACACCGTTATGGACCTATCAAGTGGCGGTGATATATCAGCCATTCGGCGGGCTGTTATCGCCTCAAGTCCCCCGCCAGTAGGAACAGTACCTATTTATCAGGCAGGGATTGAAGCTATAGCCAGCTCTGGCGCCATAGTCAAGATGAGCGTTGATGAGCTGTTCGCAACGATTGAGGAACATGCCCGGGACGGTGTTGATTTCATGACGGTGCACTGCGGTGTCACCCAAGCAACTATTGCCCGCCTCAGGCAACAGGGGAGGGTTACTGATGTGGTATCCCGGGGTGGGGCCTTTCTCATCGGCTGGATGCTCCACAATGAGCGGGAAAACCCCCTTTATGAGTATTACGACCGCCTGCTGGAGATAGCCAGGCAGTTTGATGTTACCCTTAGCTTAGGCGACGGCATGCGTCCCGGTTGCCTGGCTGACGCCACTGACCGAGCGCAGGTGCAGGAGCTAATCACTCTAGGGGAGCTGGTGCCGCGAGCCCAGCAGGCTGGTGTTCAGGTAATGATTGAGGGTCCGGGGCACCTGCCATTAAATCAGATTGAAGCTAACGTCAAGTTGGAGAAGACCATCTGCAAGGGAGCTCCGTTCTACGTCCTCGGCCCGCTGGTAACCGATATTGCCGCCGGCTATGACCACATCAGTGGTGCTATCGGTGGGGCTGTTGCTGCTGCTGCCGGTGCCGATTTTCTCTGCTATGTAACGCCAGCCGAGCATCTGTCGCTGCCCGACCCCGAGGATGTAAAACAGGGGGTTATCGCCTCGCGCATTGCCGCCCACGCCGCCGACATCGCTAAAGGGGTAAAAGGTGCCCAGGAGTGGGACTTAAAGATGTCTATGGCACGGAAGAAACTTGACTGGGAGGAGCAAGTCAAGCTCTCCCTGGACCCGGAGCGCTCGCGCCTGGTCCACAGCAAGCATGCCTCGTCTGGAGTTGCCTGCAGTATGTGCGGCAAGTTTTGTGCCATGGAGTTAGTGGAAAAATATCTAGGCATCTCGGCAATCAGGTGTTAAAAGGAGGTAGAGGATGACGCTATTCCACCCGGTAAGGGAAGGGGAGGTAACCAGAGCTATTGTCACCAGCTTTCTGCACCAGCTTGAGGAGTACGTTGATAGCGATGTCGTTATTGTCGGCGCTGGCCCCAGCGGGCTGATAGCGGGGAGGGAGCTGGCTAAGGCGGGGGCTAAGGTCTTAATTATTGAGCAGAATAACTACCCGGGAGGCGGCTTCTGGGTTGGCGGCTACTTTATGAATAAGGTTACCCTCAGGGCACCAGCCCACGAAATCCTTGATGAGCTTGGTGTGCCCTACTCCGCCGCCAGCGAAGGTCTATACGTAGCTGATTCCCCCCATGCCTGCTCCCGGCTCATTGCCGCTACCTGCGACGCCGGGGCTAAGTTTCTAAGCCTGACTATGGTTGAGGACATAGTAGTCCGTGAAGATAGGGTTAGCGGGGTGGTGGTCAACTGGAGCCCGATAGTCCACCTGCCCAAAGAGGTCTCCGCCCTTGACCCCGTGCCCCTGGAAACAAAGGTGGTGATTGATGCCACCGGTCATGATGCCAGCGTGGCCAAGAAACTGGTGCAGCGGGGGGCACTCAAGATGGCTGGAGAAGGAGCGCTTTGGATTAATAAATCGGAGGATGCAGTGGTTGAGCATACCGGCGAGGTCTATCCCGGCTTAATCGTCACCGGGATGGCGGTTGCCGGTGTTTTCGGGCTACCCCGCATGGGCCCAACCTTCGGCGGCATGCTCATGTCAGGGAAGCGAGCCGCTGAGTTAGCGCTAAAGATCGTGCAGAAGTCAGCGGTTTCTTAAAGGCACAAACTATATTAAGAGGTAATCAAAAGTGGGTGGCAGCCTTAATCTAGGCAAGATATTCGGCATTCAGGTGAGACTGCATTATAGCTGGTTCATCATATTCTTGCTGGTAACCGTCTCCTTGGTATCTCCTAACTGGTCACAGTGGCTTAGCTGGGTTATGGGTATAACCACCAGCCTCCTCTTCTTTGCCTCAGTATTAGCCCATGAGTTAGCTCACAGCCTGGTGGGTAGAGCCAACGACATTCCGGTAAGAAGCATAACCCTGTTCATCTTCGGCGGTATAGCTCATATGACCAGGGAGGCAACCAAAGCCGGCGCCGAGCTAAAAATGGCGGCGGCTGGACCCGCCTGCAGTCTGGCGCTCGGGGTCTTATTTGGCCTAGTCTGGTTTTTAACCCGGGGTACCCTTGAGCCCATAGCTGAAATGGCTGGCTGGCTGGCTATTATAAATGTGGCGCTGGCAGCATTTAACCTGATTCCAGGCTTCCCCCTGGATGGTGGGCGTGTCTTCCGTTCCCTGGTATGGCGGTTTAGCGGTGACTACCAGCGCTCAACACGAATTGCTACACGATTGGGTCAAGGCATAGCCTACGCCTTTATTTTAGGCGGTATTTTGATAATGTTCCTCCTTGGTGAGTGGTTAAGTGGCCTATGGCTGGTGTTTATCGGCTGGTTCCTCCAAGGCGCAGCTTCAATGAGCTATCGCCAGACTCAATGGCGTGAAGCCCTGCGCGGGCTCACCGCATCACAGACAATGACCTCCGACTACATTGCAGTCCCCCCAGGTATTACCGTTAACCAGCTGGTTCAGGAGTATATCCTGGCCAGGGGGCATCACCTCTTCCTGGTAAGTGAAGGGGACAGGCTTAAGGGGATTTTAACACTGCAAAACATCAAGTCTGTTCCTCAAACAAAGTGGGATACGACACAGGTAGAGCAGATAATGGTCCCCGCCGAGCAATTGCAGGTCGCCAGTCCTGACCAGGACGCCCTGAGCGTAGTTGAGCAGATGGACGAGAGCGAGGTAAACCATATGCCGGTAACAAGCGGAGGCAGGATTATCGGGGTGGTCAGCCGGGATAACCTGCTGAGATTTCTCCGCACCCGGACTGAGCTGAAGATAGAGGGCATTTCTCGCCGCGGAGGTAGCAAATGAGCAGCGGCAGCCAGAACCCGACTCTAGGCGAGGCAGCCAGTGGTTTTCTTGCCAGTCTGCCCGCTGAAGAAGGGGGAAAAAGCCAGCAGGCGGTATATGGATTTGTTCGGTGGTATGGCTGGGGGCGCTCCTTCGCCGAACTCACTGCCCATGAGGTGGCTAACTACGCCGAGCGCTTGTCACTGACGCAGCCCAGCTACTCCCAGAACCTTGAGCTAATACGAGCCTTTCTGGCTTATGCCAAGAAGCAGGACTGGAGCAAGACCAACCTAGCGACCCACCTCAAAATAAAGAAGGTGAAGGCAAGGTTACCCTCTACGGCAAGGCGTGGTTCGCCAGCGGCTACTTCGTTAACGCAGCAGGGGTACGCCAAGCTAGAGGCTGAGCTTGTTGACCTCAAGAGCAAACGCCACCAGCTCATTGATGAGATACGCAAGGCGGCGGCGGATAAGGACTTCCGCGAGAATGCACCCCTGGACGCAGCCAGGGAGCAGCAAGGACATATTGAGGGGCGGATTATGGAGCTAGAGGAAGCGCTGAAATCAGCAACCATAATTGATAAAACACAAAAGCCCAGCCTTAAGGTAAGTGTGGGGAACAGCATTGTCCTCAGTGACGTAGCCTCCGGCGAGGAGCTGCGCTATACCATAGTCGGCCCCAGGGAGGTAGACCCGACCAGGGGCAGGATTTCAAACAACTCACCCACCGGCAAGGCGTTACTGGGGCGATTCCAGGGAGAAATAGTGGAGATAACGGCGCCACTGGGCAGGCTAAAATACCAGATTAAGCAGATTGAACGCTGAATAACTAAAAAATGGTCGGGGTGAGAGGATTTGAACCTCCGACCTCAGCGTCCCAAACGCTGCGCGCTAA
>CAYWCO010000089.1:0-4103 GCA_964456815.1 uncultured Dehalococcoidales bacterium
GGGTGGTTATCAACCGGGGCTGGGGGCGGTCTGTTTATAGACGGTGGGAAGGGTGGTTAAAAGGTGTGGGGTTTCTGTTTAAGGTATATTCCCTGCTGAATCTCGGAGACCTTGCGCTTCAGATAGGGGTTGTTATCAATATCGCTGGCTATTTTTTTACAGGCGTGGATGACGGTGGAGTGGTCCCTATTGCCCAGCTCCAGCCCGATCTGAGCCAGCGAGCAGTTGGTTGCCTGTTTGAGCAGGTACATCGCTACCTGCCGGGCGAGGGCGGTCTCCCGGTCTCTTTTTCTGCTTTTTAGCTCGGAGAGGGGCAGCCGGAAACTGCTGGCTACCGCCTCCAGCACCAGATTAGGAGTGACCTGGGCGCTATTTTGCTCCTTGCTGGCGATATCCTCAATCGCCTTAGCCACCAGCTCCGGGGTGAGCAGGGCTCCAAGCAGCCTGGCGTAGGCGATAGCCCGGTGCAGGCAGCCCTCCAGCTCCCTTATATTGTGCTGAACCTGGCGGGCGATAAACTCCAGGGCATCCGGGGCTATGGTTTCCCCCTCCCGCTCCGCCTTGGCTCTCAGGATAGCGAGGCGGGTGTCAAAATCGGGCGGTTTAATATCGGCAACCAGCCCCCACTCGAAGCGGGAGCAGAGTCGGTCCCCCAGCTGGGGCATGGACTTGGGGGAACAGTCGCTGGTAACGACAATCTGGCGGTTAGCGTTGTGCAGTTCGTTGAAGGTGTGGAAGAAGCTTTCCTCGGTCTGCTCCTTGCCGCTGATAAAGTTGACGTCATCTATCAACAGCATATCAACACTTCGGTACTTGGTGCGGAATTCCTCGGTGCTTTGCTCCCTGAGGGCATTGACAAAGTCGTTGGTAAACTGCTCGGCGCTGACGTATAGGGCATTGATGTTGTTTCTCTGTGCCATGTTATAGATGGCGTTCAGCAGGTGAGTTTTGCCCAGGCCAACCCCGCCGAAGATAAACAGCGGGTTATAACTTTTCCCCGGGCTTTCGGCGACGCTTAGCGCCGCAGCACAGGCTAAGCGGTTGCACTTGCTTACGATGAAGGAATCAAAGGTATATTTTGAATTGCCGCCGGCATGGCTTACCTGCCGGGTGGCGGCAGGTTTATCCGAGCTTATGCGGAAGACAACCTTAATCCCGGGATGGGTAAGACCGATGAGCGTCTTTTCAATTAAGGAGCGCTGGTTTCGGTCCAGGTATTCGGCAACGAAGACATTGGGAACCCCGACAACAAACTGGTGATTCTCATAGCTTAAGCCTTCGGTTTTTTCCAGCCAAGTGCGGTAGTTTGACTTGGTTACTTGAATCTGTAACTCGCCTAGGGCAGCTTCCCAGATTTCGTGGGCTGACCCAAGTTCCATAAAAAATACCTCCTAAGGGTAAACAGCTTTGATGCATAGTCAAGTCGGAGGCTTGACGGGGGGTTTAGGGGCAAACTAGTAGAATAATAGCACGCCCTAATTCTTTCGTGGCAACCTTTTTGATATCGGTTTTTCACCCCACCCTTCCCTTGCAAACTCCACCATACTCACTTTTTTGCCCAATATCAGAGCGATAGATATGAGATTAAGACTTGTTGCTAAAAATTTTTAATGGTAAAATCTAGCGCTGGGAGGCACACAGTGCGAGTTGTTTTCATGGGCAGTCCTGAGTTTGCCGTTCCCCCTCTTGAGCAGCTTGTTCTCAATCAGTACCAGGTGGTTTCTGTTTATACCCGACCGGACAAGCCGGCGGGGAGGGGGCGCGGCTTGGTTTCTCCCCCGGTGAAGTTGGCGGCGCAGTCCCTGGGGCTTGAGGTGGCGCAACCACCGAGTCTTAAGGAGGCGGGGGTGGTGGAGCAGCTTACCCGGCTTAACCCCGATGTTATTGTTGTTGCCGCCTTTGGCCAGATTCTACCCCGGGCGGTTCTGGATATCCCCCGCCTGGGCGCGGTTAATGTCCACCCTTCACTGCTGCCCCGCTTCCGCGGCGCCTCACCGGTAGCGGCGGCGATACTTGCCGGCGATGAGTTTAGCGGGGTCAGCATTATGCTGATGGATGAAGACCTGGACAGCGGTCCGATACTGACCAGGGCGCAGATTCCTATTTCAGCGGCTGATACCACCGGCTCGCTTACCGCCAAGCTCTCCTCCGTCGGCGCCAGCTTGCTCCTTGAGGCTTTATGCCATTACCTGAGGGGCGAGCTCGCCCCCCAGCCCCAGGATGAGGCTGGGGTTACCTACTCCGGCATAGTCACCAAGAACGAGGGTGAGGCTGACTGGCGCCTGCCGGCGGTGGATATATGGCGCCGGGTGCGGGCTTTTTACCCCTGGCCGGGGTGCTATACTAGGTGGCGGGGGAAAAAGCTGGATATTATTGAGGCTCTGCCCTTAAATAATGCCGGGAGTTTTAAGGTGGGGGAGGTGGTGGCGCTGCCCTCCGGGTCAGCGGCGGCTTTTGGTATCAATACCGGGGATGGTGTCCTGGGTATCTTGAGGGTTCAGCTGGAGGGGAAGAAGGCTATATCGGCGGCTGAGTTTTTGCGGGGGCAGAGGGAGTTCATCGGGGTGATATTACCATCGGATTAAAGGGGCGTCGGATTAAAAGGAGGCTTTTTGGCTAAACCCGAGAAACTGGACCAGTTTTCTACCCTGGTGGATATTATCGCCAGGTTGCGAGCGCCTGACGGCTGTCCCTGGGACAGGAAGCAGACCCACGCCTCCCTGCGGGAAAACCTGCTTGAGGAGTGCTATGAGGTACTGGAAGCCCTTGATGAGGGGGACTCCGAGGAGCTTTGCGATGAGCTGGGCGACCTCCTGATGCAGATTGTGCTCCACGGGCAGATTGCCGCTGAAGCCGGGGAATTTGAGCTTGGTGACGTGATTCATAGCATTAATGCCAAGCTAATCCATCGCCACCCCCACATCTTTGGCTTAGAAAAGGTTAAGGACGCCGAAGAGGTCGCCCATAACTGGGAGGTCTTGAAGGGGGAGGAGAGAGAGGCTGATACCTCTATGCTGGAGAGTGTGCCCAAGCAGATGCCGGCGCTGGGTTACAGTCAGGAGGTCCAGCGCCGGGTGGCTCAGCTTGGCTTTGACTGGGAGGATGTCGACGGCGTTATCGATAAGCTGGTTGAGGAGGTCAGGGAATTCAAGCAGGCCGATAGCGATGAGGAGAAGGCTGCGGAGTTCGGCGACCTCCTATTTACCCTGGTCAATGTTGCCCGCCGCCAGGGGGTTGATTTGGAGGCGGCGCTGAGAGAGGCAAACAAACGCTTTTACCAGCGCTTCACCTACATGGAAGATGCCTGCCGCCAGCGCGGGCTAAATTTCAGTAAGCTATCCTTTGATGAGCAAAACGCCCTTTGGGAAGAGGCGAAGAGAAAGACAGGATAGCCTTATTAAACCCCCTCTTATTAAAAGGGCAGAGCTTTTCTGCCGAGCATATCGTTAATCAGAATAGCCGCTGAGTCATACCAGGCGATTAAGGCAACGATGATTCCCAGGTATCCCCCGGCGAGCTTGAAATAAACAGAGAACTCGCCAGCCGCCAGCAAGAAGAAGGTAATGGTTAGCGATATAAAAAGGGCTAAGATTGCCTTTGACGCCTTGGTTGCGGCTATGGTGGCATAAAGGGTAAATAACCCCCAGGCGCCAAGGAAAACAGCTAATCCGGCAGGCGGGACTTGGGATATTATGCCCGCTGTCTCCAGGACTACCATCAACGCCAGCCCCATCCAGAACGCCCCGAAGGAAGTAAAACAGGTTGCACCGAATATGTTGTTGCTCTTAAATTCCCACATTCCGGCCAGTACTTGAGCCAGCCCCCCGTAGAAAAATGCCATGGGGAGAACTACCCCGATGCTTTCCGGGGCAATTATGCCAGCGTTTATCATACTTAACAGGAATGTGGTCAGGGCGAACGCCCCCAGCCCGAGAGCACCAGGATTAGCCGTTTTTTCTTGCATAAAAATCTCCTCCTTACTATTTCTTTTATGCTATAATGAGCGGCAAAAAGGCTGCGAAAAATCGGGGCGAGTGGATTTGAACCACCGACCTCAGCGTCCCGAACGCTGCGCGCTAACCAGGCTGCGCTACGCCCCGCCA
>CAYWCO010000090.1:0-4087 GCA_964456815.1 uncultured Dehalococcoidales bacterium
AATACCCTATCCAGTTCAACGGTATTGCCCTCAGCCACATCCAGGCGTTCTACATCTATGGTCTGGCCGGGGTCTACCCTATACTGCCTGCCCCCGCTCTCAATAATAGCGTAAATCTTAAACCTCCGTAAACAGGTTATTGTAGCAATTGCTCAAGCTAGGTGTCAAGCTCGCCCCACAACGCCCTTACCTTGTCCCTCAGCTCATCAAGGCTGCAATCGGTATCTATCACCACATCGGCGTGCTTTTTTCTCTCCTCTGAAGATAGCTGGGAGCGGATGCGAGCCAGCGTCTGCTCCTCAGGCATGCCGCTCTTTTCCTTCATTCGCTTGAGCACGGTAGACTCAGGGGCTAGGGTAACCCAGACCTCATCCACCTCGTCTGATAACGAAGGCTCGCCGGGTTTCATAAAAAGGGGCACCTCAATCAAGAGGGGGGCTTCAAGCACCACCACCCCCACCCCCTGACGCCGGTACTCTTCAAGCTGAGCCTTAACCATGCTATACATTCTTGGGTGCATTATATTATTGAGCCGGTCTAGAGCCTCGGGGCTGGCAAAGACCACCTCCCCCAGCCTCTTGCGGTCAATCCCGCCCTCCGGGGTGAGAATATCTCTGCCAAAGGCAGCCACCACCTCCCGCCCCAGGTCGGTATCAGGCTTGAGCGCCTCATGCCACACCCTGTCGGCGTCAATAACAGTTGCCCCAAGCTCCCTGAGGAAGCCGGCAACGGTGCTCTTGCCGCTGCCAATGCCGCCGGTAAGACCGATAACCTTCATCTAATTTAAGTCTAGCCTTTGGTAGCTATGTAGTCAAGGACGAAGGGGGAATTAATTTTATAAGAGAGGCTTCGCCTCTCTAAAACACTCTATTTGATAGACCAGCTTGGCGATGCTCTCGAATTTACTAATAGATAACGATGGTCTTTTATATGACTGTCTTTCAATTATAATCACAACTTACTTTGTCGCAGGCAAAACGTTGAAACTAATTCGTTTAGATTCCGCTCCATCAAGTCTAGCAATAACGACTTTTGTTCCGGGAGTCTCAACTTTTAAGCCCATATCAATAGCAAGCTGTATCCGCTGATTCTGTCCGGTAGGAATTCCTGGAGGGCGTCCAACTTCAAACTGCCCTCCCATCTTTGCGATACTCTTTGGCTCTTCTGTATTTTCGTCCTCGCTTACTACCTCAATTTCAAAGTTATGCTTTTGGTTTGTTTCATTCCACGCAACATTTATTGCTAAAGCTATACCACATCTCTGATTAAAGGGGAAGCCCGTGCGTGACGAAAGAACATCCCAACCACCTCCTAGAAGATACAACTTATTTCCTACAACCTGTGTAGAATCTGCTAATATAAGCCACTCTACTTCCACTTGACATCTCTCCTATAATGTATTACAATTATACTACAATTGTAGGATATATTATTACTAATGTCAAGCCCTTATATCGAGTCTTTTTTATTTGATGACGAAAACGAAGAAAAAATTATGTCCCATGGCTTGTCGGCTTATCGGGTAATGCAGGTTCTTGACAATATTCATGTGGTCCTCCCTAATAGGAAGGGCCGAAGGGGTTTGTATAAGATAATTGGTAGAGATAATGGTGGTTCTTGTATTTCTATTCCCGTTGAACGCACACTCAACCCTTTACTTTGGCGCCCTGTAACTGCTTGGCCTAGCAAGACTGGTGAAAAAACAATTCTTAAGAAGAAGGAAAGGTAATAAAAAAATGAATAAGAAGCATGACGCAGATTTAGAAAGATTAGATACTTGGGATGTAGACAAAGCTGAGGTTAAACAACCAGTTAAGCCTTCGCGTATGGTCTTTTCTGTTGCATTTAAGCGAGATGATTTCGAACGTATCTCAAAACGTGCTTCACTTCTCGGTAAAAAGACTTCGCAGTTTATTAGAGATGCCGCGATTCAGAAGACTCTTCAACAAAGCGAGCCTGTATTGTTCTCTAATGTTAGCTTTAGCTTGGATGCATCATGGTTCGCTGACCCGCAACCAGATACTATGGCATCCGCAAATCAGTTTGAGCATCTACTGGAAACCAGCGTCACGACATGAAGACCAAGCCGCTTTGTTATTACTAACATTTTTGCTTAGGGCGTCTAAGAGGGGCGGAAGCCCCTCTTTTTTATTATCCTCCCCCTCTCCCTTGAGGGAGAGGGGGATACAGGGGGTGAGGGTGTAACTCACACTAGCCGAGTGCTATAATGAAGCAAAGGAGCATCATGCGTGAAGCAATGCTCTATGAAAAACTGCCCGACTCAAGGGTAAAATGTAATACCTGCCAGTGGCGCTGCAACATAGCTCCGGGCAAGTACGGCGTCTGCCGTGTCTATCAAAATAAGGACGGCGTCCTCTACAGCATGAACTATGCCAGGGCGTCGTCGGTAGCCCCTGACCCCATTGAAAAGAAACCCCTCTTCCACTTCTTCCCCTCAACACTGGCTTTCTCGCTGGGTAGCTGGGGGTGCAACTTCCACTGCCAGGACTGCCAGAACTGGGAAATCTCCTGCCCGGAGGGTGACGAGCCGTGGGCTAACTCCCAGGAAATCCTGCCCCAGACCGCAGTGGAGCTGGCCAAGCACTATCACTGCGATGGCATCGCCTGGACATATAATGAACCCGGCATCTGGTTTGAATATACCTATGAATCAGCCCGGCTGGCGAAGAAGAATAACCTCTATACCGTATATGTGACCAACGGCTTTCTCACCCCTGAAGCCCTGGACACAATCGGGCCTTACCTCGATGCCTGGCGGGTTGACATCAAGGGCTTCAGCGACGACCTCTACAGTAACCTGGCAAAGATAAACCGGTGGCGGGGGATACTTGACGTCGCCAAGCGGGCGAAGGACAAGTGGGATATGCACGTTGAGGTCGTTACCAACATCATACCAACCATGAATGACGATGACGAGCAGCTTGAGGGCATTGCCCGCTGGATAAGGGACGAGCTTGGCGAGCTAACGCCGTGGCACGTGACCAGGTTTTACCCCCACCACCGCATGGCGGACTTACCCCCAACCCCGGTATCCACCCTGGAGCACGCCTACGATATAGGCAAGGAAATCGGGCTTAAGTTTATCTATGCCGGTAATGTCCCCGGGCACAAAAGCGAGTCCACCATCTGCTATTCCTGCGGTCGGCTTGCTGTGCAGAGGTCCGGCTACAAGGCAAATGTAGTCGGTCTTGCCGGTTCAAGGTGCAAGTTCTGCGGGGCGGAGCTCAACTTCAGAACCCCGGGGATGGAGAGGAGGCAAAAGTGATCAGGAATCCGGTGGTCGCCGGGCAATTCTATCCGGCATCAGCCTCAGAGCTTAAGAGTATGATTAAGGGAATGGTGGAGGAGAAGGCAAAAAAGCAGGAGGTAATCGGGCTGATTTCTCCCCACGCCGGCTATATCTACTCGGGGGCGGTGGCGGGGGCAGTCATATCCAGAATCAAATTCAAGGACACCTTTATCATCATGGGGCCAAACCACACCGGCAGGGGAAAACCGTTCAGCATCATGACCGAAGGCAGATGGAAAACACCACTGGGCGAGGTTGAGATTGACTCGGAGCTGGGGAAAAAGATTCTGGCCAACTCCAGATACCTTGAGGAGGACGAGGCTGCCCACCTCTACGAGCACTCCATTGAGGTACAGCTGCCGTTTTTACAATACTTCTCCTCGGAGTTTAAGCTGGTACCAATCGTCCTTGCCCCCGCCGAAGGTGCCGTTTATAAGGAAATCGGCGAGGCAATAGCCAGGGCGGTTAAAGAGCTAGGCAGGAAGGTGGTAATCATAGCCTCCAGCGACATGACCCACTACGAGTCGCAAGCCTGGGCTGAGAAGAAGGACACTCAGGCGATAGAAGCGGTACTGGCTCTAGATGAGGACAAGCTATTAAAACGGGTTGATGAGCTTAATATCTCAATGTGCGGCTACGGGCCGGCGGCCAGCCTTATTACCGCCGCCAAGGAGCTGGGGGCAAAGGGGGCGGAGCTGGTCAAATACCAGACCAGCGGAGATACCACCGGCGATTACTCAAGCGTGGTGGGCTATGCCGGTATAATAATAAAGGGGG
>CAYWCO010000091.1:0-4009 GCA_964456815.1 uncultured Dehalococcoidales bacterium
GTCTAAGAGGGGCTTCGCCCCTCTTTCTTCTCCTTCCCCCTCTCCAAGAATGGAGAGGGGGATAAAGGGGGTGAGGTTGATAAACAATCTTATTTTGCTCCACCCTTCTTATGTGGTAAAATAGAGTCTGTTTCTAGAGGAGTATTATGTTTAACGTGGGCATTATTACCATCAGCGACGGGGTCTGGCGGGGGGAGCGCCCCGATGACAGCAGCAAGGCAATTCGGGATAGCCTATCTGCGGTAGAAAGCCGCGTGGTCAAGTACGAGGTTATTCCCGACGAGGCTAAAGCTATCTCAGATAAGCTTGCTGAGTGGGCGGACGAAGGCAGCATTGACGTTATCATAACCACCGGCGGCACGGGGCTGGCGCCGCGCGATGTTACTCCTGAAGCCACTCTTTCTATAGTGGACAAGGTTGTGCCGGGGCTGGCTGAGGCGATGCGGATACAGACCTTTTCTAAAACGCCCTTTTCCACATTGAGCCGGGCGGTAGCCGGGGTGAGGAAAAAGTGCCTTATTATAAATTTGCCCGGTAGCCCCAAGGCGGTCAGTGAGTGCCTTGAGGTCATACTGCCTGCCATCCCTCACGCGGTGCAGATTATAAAGGGGGAGGTAACTCAGCACCCTCATGCTGGGAAGGACTAGATAGTGGATATTGATATTTTGACCCTGTTCCCTCAGGTTTTCCAGGGCGTATTCGGCTTTGGTATCTTCCAGAGGGCTATAGAGCAGAAGCTGGTCAGTATCAGCGTTCACAATATTCGTGACTATACCCATGATAAACACCACACCGTTGATGACTACCCTTACGGTGGTGGTGCCGGCATGGTGCTCAAGCCCGACCCCATCTTTGAGGTGGTGGAGTCAATAAAAGGGGAAGCTGAGACCCCGGTTATCCTGCTTAGCCCGCAGGGTCGCCTTTTCTGCCAGCGGATTGCGCAGGAGCTAGCCACCCACCCCCGGCTGATTCTTATCTGCGGTCACTATGAGGGGGTTGACGAGCGGGTGAGCGAGCACCTGGCTACTGACGAGATTAGCATCGGTGATTATGTGCTCAGCGGTGGGGAGCCGGCAGCCATAGTGGTTGTTGACGGCGTGGTCAGGCTGCTCCCCGGCGTTCTTGGCTCGGCGGAGTCATTACTGGATGATTCCCATGTCGGTGGGCTGCTCGAGTACCCCCAGTATACCCGCCCCGCCGAATACCGGGGGTGGTCGGTGCCCGAGGTCTTGCTCTCGGGGAACCATGCCCAGATTGCCGAATGGCGCCAGGAGCAGGCTATTTTGCGCACCATGAAACGCCGCCCCGAGCTATTGGAAAAGGCTGAGCTAAGCCCTAAGGATAGAAAACTAATTGAGAAATTGAGGTAATCTTAGTATGGACGCTATCTCACTGTCTGACAACAAAACGAATCCCGATATCCCCGACCTTTCCCCCGGCGACACGGTAAAGGTGAGCGCCAAGGTTGGGGAGCGGGGACACGCCCAGGTGCTTCAAGGTGTGGTAATTAAGGTTCGCCGCGGCGCTGATGGCGGAAGCTTCACCATAAGGCGTGTTTCCCACGGCATAGGGGTTGAGCATACCTTTTCTTTAGCCTCACCCCTGCTGGAAAAGATAGAGGTGGTGCGGCGGGGGAAGGTACGCCGCGCCAGGCTTTATTACCTGCGCGGACTCAGTAGTAAGGCATCTCGTACCAAGGAAAAACAGGTAAAAGAGGGAAAGGAATAAAAAGCGCTAAAAAAGGAGGGTAGGACAGTGCTTTGGCGACTTATCTGGGGGTGTATCCTTCTAATTGGAGGCTGCTATCTTGTTGCGTGGGGCTTTACCCTGTTACCACAGAGCTCACCAGCTCCAGTTGATATTTTTACGAAGCCTCTATTTTGGGGCTTGGTCAACATCATGGGAGGAATCTGCACTTTAGTTTTTTCGCTTAAATCCGCCACTCATTAGGGATTAAAAGCTGGGCCTACCTCTTGCATCTATGCGGAGTGTCAAAGGTGGAGTATGCTGAGGTTAGTGTCAACTCACCGGCAGCCCAACGCCGGACGTTTAGCTATGCCATACCAGCCGGGCTGGATGTTGATGTTGGGCAGGCGGTATGGGTCCCCTTCGGCGATAAGCTGCTCCAGGGAATCGTTTTAGAACTCAGCCCCTACCCCGCCGTTGAGGAAACGAGGGAGATAGCTGGTGTCATTGAACCCCGCCCCTTACTTTCCCCGTCCCATGTCTTGCTTGCCCGCTGGGTAAGCGAGTATTACCTATCCCCCCTTTTTGATGCCGTAGCGCTAATGCTGCCGCCGGGCTTTGAGCGCAGGGCGCTAACGTTTGTTTGCGCCGCCCCCGTCCCTGATAATTTTGACCTGTCCGCTCTCACCCGGGAACAAAGAAATGCCCTTGAGTTAGTCCAGAGGGAGGGCAGGGTCAGCCTGAAGCAGATTGAGAAAACATTAGGCAAGAAAAAGGCTCAAACCATCGTTTCCCAGCTCATAAAGCGGGGGCTGGTAACAAGAAGCTATGAGCTTGAGTCGGTCAGGGCAAAGCCAAAGACAGTGCCTTACCTTCGTCTGGAGGTGACAGCCAGCGAAGCCCGAAAGGAAGCCGCCGGACTGCACCAACAAAACAGGGCTATTAAGCAAGCCCGCCTCCTGGAGTATCTGGCGCAGCAGACCGAGCCGGTTTCTCTCGCTGAAGCGAGGAGGAATACTGGCTGTGAAAAAGTAGTAGCTAATGCTTTAGCCAAAAAGGGCATGGTCACATTTCAACAGGTCAAGGTAACCCGCGAGCCGATTTCATATAAGGATATAACCATCTCCCAACCGCTGACCCCTACCGCCGCCCAGAGGTCAGCCCTTGAGGCTATCAAGTCCGCCCTGGCTAAGGGCAAGGCCCAGACCTTCCTCCTTCACGGGGTTACCGGAAGCGGCAAGACCGAGGTCTATCTTCAAGCCCTGGCTGAGGTGCTCAGGATGGGGAAGCGGGGTATTGTCCTAGTCCCCGAGATTGCCCTCACCCCGCAGACTATAGAGAGGTTTGCCTCTCGCTTTCCCCACAGGGTGGCGGTGCTCCACTCCAGGCTCTCCCTGGGCGAGCAGTTTGACGAGTGGCAGCGGATAAGAGACGGGGAGTTTGATGTCGTTATCGGTCCCAGGAGTGCTATCTTTGCCCCCCAGCCCGACCTCGGTCTCATCGTTGTTGATGAGGAGCATGAGTGGAGCTATAAACAGCATGATAAATCGCCCCGCTACCACGCCCGTGATGCGGCGCTAAAACTGGCTGAGCTAAGCGGAGCCGTGGTTATTTTGGGCAGTGCCACCCCGGATGTGGAGAGCTTTTACCATGCCCAGCAGGGAGACTATCACCTGCTCCGGCTTCCGCAGCGGGTCACCCCCTGTGCCCCTCGTGAAGGTTCGGCGCTGCCCGAGGTTGAGTTGGTAGACCTGAGGGAGGAATTAAAGGCGGGGAACAGGAGCCTCTTCAGCCGCTCCCTGTCCCGGGCGATGGGCAGGGCGGTGGCAAAGAGGGAGCAGGTCATCCTTTTTCTCAATCGGCGCGGCGGAGCTAGCTTTGTCCAGTGCCGCAGTTGCGGCTTTGTCCTCAGGTGCCGGCGCTGCGATGTCCCCCTCACCTATCACCCCACCGGGGATGTCTTAGTTTGCCACCAGTGCAATTATAAAGTGCCGGCCCCCGAAGCCTGCCCCCGCTGCCGGGGACGGGGGATAAAATTTCTGGGCGTTGGAACTCAGAAGCTGGAGCAGGAAGTAAGGCAGGGCTTCCCCCGGGCCAGATTGCTGCGCTGGGATAGCGATGCTACCAGGGGCAAGCATTCCCACGACGAAATATTAGGCAAATTCCGCCGTCACCAGGCCGATATTCTTATCGGCACCCAGATGATTGCCAAGGGCTTGGACTTACCCATGGTTACCCTGGTGGGGGTGGTCAGCGCTGACGTTGCCCTGAACCTGCCCGACTTCCGCGCCGGCGAGAGGACCTTTCAGCTCCTCTCCCAGGT
>CAYWCO010000092.1:0-3999 GCA_964456815.1 uncultured Dehalococcoidales bacterium
GACAGGGGTATAGCCCCACTTCTAAAAAATACGTCCCCCTCACCTTGAAGGAGAGGGGGATTAAAGGGGTGAGGTTACCACATGAAGTTCGGGTTCCCTGGAAAATCAAAGATTTTTCAGGGTGCTCAAAGGGGGTGAGGTGATAAAATATGCTATAATTAAGCAAATTTATTGGTGTAGCTATGGCATATCGGCGGATAGTGGCTAAGTTCGGCACCAGCCTGCTTACCGGCGGCAGTGAGCGCCTTGACCGGAATATAATGTCAAGCCTGGTAAAGCAGGTGGCGCAACTGCATAAGCAGGGGCTGGAGGTAATTATAGTTTCCTCCGGGTCTATAGCCTCGGGCAGGCATCAGCTGGGGCTGGCCAAGCAGGTTAAGGGCGTCCCCTTCAAGCAGGTGCTGGCTTCAGTGGGGCAGCACCGCTTAATGGGCTTATATGAGCAACTCTTCAGCAAGCACAATATCACGGTGGCTCAGGCGTTGCTGGCTAGGGTTGACCTCCTTGACCGGGCGGGCTATCTTAATGCCAGAAATACCCTCCTCGCCTTGCTTGAACTGGGGGTAATATGTATCGTCAATGAGAACGATGTCGTTGCCGTTGACGAGCTTCACGAAGCCATGTTTGGTGATAACGATAACCTTTCGGCGATGGTGGCTAACCTTGTTGACGCCGACCTGCTGATGATTCTTACCGATACCGCCGGGCTTTATACTGCTGACGTCCACCTCGACCCCAATGCCCGCCTTATTTCGCAGGTGGAGAAAATAACCCCGGAGATTGAGCGCCTGGCGGCTGATACCTCCAGCAGACTTGGCACCGGAGGCATGATTACCAAGATAGAGGCGGCAAGGCTGGCTACCGCCTCCGGGGTGACGGTGGTCATCGCTGACGGCAGGGAGAAAGATGTTATCCTGCGGCTGGCAAAGGGTGAGGCTCTGGGCACCCGCTTTCCGCCCACTACCAGCAAGCTTGAGAGCCGCCGGCGCTGGATGCTCAGCGGTCTTGCCATTAAGGGCAAGCTGGTGGTGGACTCGGGGGCGGCGGTAGCCTTGAGGAAGCAGAAAAAAAGTCTTCTCGCCGCCGGTATTAAGGGCGTTGACGGGGATTTCCAGCGGGGTGACATCGTAAATATCTATGACCCTGACGAGTGTCGGCTTGGCTGCGGCATAACCAACTATAGCTCGGCTGATATTAAGGTAATTAAAGGGGCACACTCGGAGAAGATTACCAGCCTCCTTGGCTACGACTACGGCTCTGAGATAGTGCACCGTAATAATCTGGTAGTATTAGAATAAGGAGCAAGCATGGATATTAAAGAGGGTAGGGGCAAGCTCTACCTTATCGGTAGCGAGCAATTTATCTCGGATATTGACTATAAGCTCTACCAGGACTTGGATGTTGAGCCAGCGCGCTGGTGGGGGGAGTTTTACCTTGATAGGGGCGTAAAGATTGACGAGGAAGAAGGGTATGTTATTGAGCTGGAGGATGGGTGCAAGGGCAGGTGCTATTTAAAAAAGCTGGTCAATCGGGTGCTGCCCGGTATTCCCGCCCAGTCTGTGTATCGCGTTAACGGCAGCGGCCTGCTTGAGCCCGCTTGAGTAGGAGGAGAGTCCAACAGGGGCAGAGCCCCGAATATATCTTATATCTTTTCCCACCCACCGCCCTTAAGAGGAAGGGGCAGCGAAATAAGGTAAAAGGGCTCACCCACCGCCCTTGAGGGTGGGGGATAAGAGGGGAGTCAAAGAGGGGCGAAGCCCCTCTGATGAAAAAATCCTCCCCCTCTCCTTGATAGGAGAGGGGGATACAGGGGGTGAGGTAGATAAAAATGCAATCAGCGGCAAAAGAGCTAGAAGAAAAAGCCACGGCGGCTAAGGCGGCGTCGCGGCGGATGGCTTACCTCTCGGCGGAGGTCAAGAACAAAGCTTTACATAATGTTGCAGAAGACCTCGTAGCCAAGAAGGACGAAATACTGGCAGCCAATAAGATTGACTACCATGCGGCTCATACCTCAGGCATGAATGCCGCCATGCTAGATAGGCTTATGCTTGACCCCAGCCGCCTTGAGGCTATAGCCGAGGATGTGCTGGCGGTGGCGGCACTGCCTGACCCGGTGGGGGAGGTGTTTGATATGCGCACCCTGCCCAACGGCTTGCAGCTCGGCAGGAAACGGGTGCCGCTGGGGGTGGTTGGCGCTATCTATGAGAGCCGACCCAACGTTACCATAGACATCTCCGTCCTCTGCTTAAAATCGGGCAACGCCATTATCTTAAGGGGAGGCAAAGAAGCGATTCACTCCAATAGCGCCTTAGCCAGGGTGGTCCAGGATGCTGCCGTGAGAGCCGGCATCCCCGAGGGGGCGGTCCAGTTTATTGGGAATACCGACCGGGCACTGGTCAACCAGATGCTCAAGATGAGGGGGGTTATCGACCTGATTATCCCCCGGGGTGGTGCCGAGCTGATAAAATTCGTCTCGGAAGGTGCCGCCATGCCGGTGGTGGCGGGCGGGGTTGGTGTCTGCCATACCTATGTTGACAAGAGCGCTGATGTGAAAAAGGCGGTGGCTATCGCCTTTAATGCCAAGGTGCAGCGCCCCACCGTTTGTAACGCCCTGGATTGCCTTCTGGTCCATGCTGATATTGCCAAGCGCTATCTCCCCCTGGTGGCGGCGGAGTGGGCTAAAGCCGGGGTGGAGATTCACTGCGATAAGCGGGCGATGGCTATCCTCAAAGCCAATTCTTCTTTAAAGCTCAAGCCGGCTAGTGAAGGGGACTGGGGCAAGGAGTTTCTGGCGCTGGTGGCGGCGGTTAGGGTGGTGGACTCTCTTGATGAGGCTCTTGAGCATATTGAGCGCTACGGCTCGGGGCACTCTGAGGCTATTATCACTGAAGAATACGGTGCTGCCATGCGCTTCCTTAATGAGGTGGATGCCGCCTGCGTCTATGTCAATGCCAGCACCCGTTTCACCGATGGCGGTCAGTTTGGCCTGGGGGCTGAGGTTGGCATCAGCACCCAGAAATTTCATGCCCGTGGTCCGTTGGGATTGAGGGAGCTGACCAGCTACAAGTGGATTATCTTTGGTAGCGGGCAGGTAAGAGCTTAACTGGCTATGCCCTGTCCAGAGCGGCCTGTTGAATTTGAAATAGCTCTTTGATACCCTTTTCCGCCAGAGCGAGCAGGGAATCAATGGTCTCTCTAGGGAAGGGTTTTACCTCAGCCGTGCCCTGAACTTCGACAAACTCGCCCGTGCTCGTCATCACCACGTTAAAATCAACGGCAGCATTGCAGTCTTCATCATAGCACAGGTCCAGTAGCTGGTTGCCGTGTGCAACGCCAACGCTGGTGGCGGCTACGGCACTCTCCAGCGGTATGGACGATATTACTCCCATATTAGCCAGGGTTTGAAGTGCCTGGTGCAGGGCGACGTAGGCGCCGGTAATGGCGGCTGTTCTGGTGCCGCCGTCTGCCTGCAGCACATCGCAGTCTATAATCAGGGTTCTTTCACCCAGCATGGTGAGGTCGGTTACTGCTCGCAGGGAGCGCCCGATAAGGCGTTGAATTTCCTGGCTTCTGCCCGCCACCCTCCCCATTGATGCTTCGCGGGGAGTGCGGGTGGTGGTGGAGCGGGGCAGCATACCGTATTCGGCCGTAATCCAGCCGCCGCCCTTGTCCCTGAGGAAGCCCGGCACCTTCTCGTCAACGCTAACCGAGCAGAGCACCATGGTCTTTCCCAGCTCTATCAGCGCCGAGCCTTCAGCAAAGCTCTGAAAAGCGGTGGTTATCTTTGCCGGTCTCAGTTCATCCCAGGCACGCCCGTCAGCTCGTCTCACCTAACTCTCCTTATTAAGTATGTCAGAGTATAGCATTGCTTGGTGATATTGGCAATTATATCTACCTCACCCCCTGTATCCCCCTCTCCTGTCAAGGAGAGGGGGAGGATAAATAAAAAGAGGGGCTTAAGCCCCTCTTAAACACCCTCAAAGAATTTCAGAGGTACAG
>CAYWCO010000093.1:0-3977 GCA_964456815.1 uncultured Dehalococcoidales bacterium
CTGTGCCGGAGACGGTGTCCGGCTCCCTCCACTATGATTAGCTGCTTAGGCTCACCAGCCTGAGTATATAGCCTATGGGCATGACCGACATCGACGGTCTCGTCCTTGCTGCCATGCACCAGCAAAAGAGGGCGGGGGGAAATCCCAGCAATATAGTCAATCGGCTTGACCTGCTTAAAACCGTCAAGCCACTCCTCGGCGGAGGGGGGGAAATCCTTATCCCTTATTGCGCCAATACTGCGGAAATGGTCAATTAGAGACTGTGGTTTATCACCCTGCATAAATAACTTAAACTCCGCCGGGCAGGCGCAGGCGACAACCGACGATACCCTCCCCTCCAACGAGGCTACATATATGGAAACCGCCGCCCCGCCGCTAAAGCCGAGCAGACAGAGACGGGACTTATCCACCTGGGGTAAGACGCATAGATAATCAATCACCGCCTTGAGGTCTCTCGTCCAGCCCAGCATATCAAGGTTGCCACCGCTAGCACCCGTCCCCCTGAAGTTAAAAATCAAGACGCCGAAGCCGTGGCGGCAAATCTGCTCCGCCAATAAGGGATAGCCTCTATCACCGGGGTCAGGGATACCGGCGGGGATACCATGACAGACACAGACCGTCGGGTATGGCATATCGCCTGCGGGCAGATAAAGCCGACCGGTAATATCTATGCCATCTACTTTAAGGGTAAAATCTCTGGTAAGCATTATGTCAACCTCAAGAGGACGAAGAACTCTTTATTACCGGAAGCGCCAAGGATGGGTGAAGCCACCAGCCCCCCCAGCCTTAAGCCGTGGTCTACCGTCCAGCTAATGAACCTCCCCAGAACGCGGGCATGGACAGCGGGCTGCTTTATTACACCCCCCCTACCCACCTCGTTGCGTCTGGCTTCAAACTGGGGCTTGATAAGCACCAGCAGATAGCCGTCATCTTTAACCAACTGGGCTACCGAGGGTATAACCTTCTCCACCGAGATAAAGGACAGGTCTATAGTCGCCAGGTCAACCTTTCCCGGCAGAGGGATGGAGTAGCGGGCATTCACCCGCTCCATAACCACCACCCGCTGGTCACGCCGCAGGCGGTAGTCAAGCTGGCCATAGCCCACATCTACGGCATACACCCGACTTGCCCCCCGCTTGAGCAGGCAATCGGTAAAGCCGCCGGTTGATGCCCCGATATCAGCCACCACCCTGGAAGATACATCAAGCTGAAAATGGTCAAGGGCACAGTCAAGTTTTATGCCGCCCCGGCTGACAAAAGGAGGCGGCTTACGAATAGTAATTACCGCCTCCTCAGCGACCAGAGTTCCCGACTTGATAACGGTATTCCCCCCTACCTCCACCTCCCCCGCCATGATTAAAGCCTGAGCCTTAGCCCGGCTCTCCACCAGTCCCCTGTCCACCAGCAAGTTATCAATCCTCCGCTTTGCCACCAGTGAATACTCTTCCCTCTCCCAGGCTTAGCGCTTGCGCAGGCTTACCCTATATCCCTTGTCCTTCAGTTCAGTAATAAGCTGACTGACGTCTTCGCTCTTAATGTGAACACAAACGTCCTTTTTGGCCGACTCGGGTAACACCTCAATATGGAGCGTGGTAATCTCCAGCCCAAGCCTATCTATAGTTGAAATTATCTCCGCCATTGCCTTGGTCTCACCACCGCCAATAATCTCAACCCGGCTACCAGGCTCACCTAAGCCAAGAATGGGGTTGACAATCTTGTAGAAAAAGTCGTTGGTGGTGGCTATGCCCACCACCCTGCTATCTTCCACCACCACCAGCGCCCCCACCTTATGGGACTGAGCCAGTGCCAGTGACTCCTCAGCGTTCATATCAGGTGAGACGGTTACCACATTCTTCTCCATAATCTCCTTTACCGTGGTCTTATCCAGAAGATAGGTCAGTTCCCAAACGGAAAGGGAGGTGGCTTTAGATGGAGAGACGCTCTCCAGCCGACGGTCGGTCACAATACCAACTAATTTTCCCTTGTCCACCACCGGTAAGCGACGGATGCGGTGTGCTTCCATTATCCGCTTGGTGTCAGAAATACTGGTACTACTGGGGATAGTAACTACGTTGGTTGTCATGATATCACGAACATACATTGTCCACCTCCTTGAACTACTGACTCCCTAGTGCATGCCAATAGTAATATTATCAATCCTGCCTGCTGAAAGCAAGCAACCGCCCGCTATAGACATTACCACCCTCTATCTAGTAACATTATAGCAGGTGAGATAAATTGTACGACATTATCAAAAAAGAATTTATAAAGCTGATAAACGAAAACGGACTTCAAGAAGAGAGGGTCATAGTTCGGGCAACCCCCCTCTCCCCGGAGCAGGCTATCGGCAACCCCGAAGACAGGGACTACCCCCTGGTAGCTGGTGTTGAGCGCCTGATGCAGGCTGAGTTCAAGGGCTCGCTGGGGCAGGCATATACTGACATGTACGGCGACTTCAGCGGCACGCTGTCTGATATTGTGGAGATGGACTTGAAAAACAATTTCCGCAGGGCGATATTTATCTCCAGCCTCAATGCCGTCATGAGGCACCTGGGGCTGATAACCGAGACAAAACACTGCAAGGATAACCAGCCCCGGGAGTGCAGCCAGGAGCTGGTAAGGTACATAGAGGAAAACTACGGCCAGCCCAGGGTGGCAATGGTCGGCTTCCAGCCGAGGATGGTGGAGGCATTAGCCAAGAGGTTTGAGCTAAGGGTGACCGATATGGACAAGGAAAACATCGGCAGGGAGAAGTTCGGCGTAAGAATATATGACCCCAGCCATGCCCAAGAACACCTGGAATGGTGTGATATCGCCGTGGTAACCGGCACCACCATAGTAAATAACACTATAGACCAGTTCCGAATATCCAAGCCGGTAATCTTCTACGGTATCACCATATCAGGGACAGCCAAACTGCTGGGCTTAAAACACTTCTGCCCCCTCGGCAGCTAAATTTTAGCCCCCCATTGCATTATATCCATTCTGGTGGTAAAATATCGCCCAAATGAAGTTCCTTAAAGGGTTTGCTCTTTTCATTCTAGGCTCCCTTCTCTTCCTGTCTCTATCCACCTTCGGCATTGCTTTCATGCTAAACCAGACCATCCTCAACCCCGACTTCATCGTCTACCAGGTGAACAGGATTGATATCAGTTCGCTAGCCGAAGATATGCTCAGCGAGCAGATTCCACAAGAGGGGGAGGAATTCATGGGGCAGGAACTCATGTGGGTGGTGGTAAGCGATACCGTTGCTGAAAACGAGCAATGGCTGAAGGACCAGGCGGCTGATGCCGCCTACTCTCTTTATGACTACCTTGAGGGGAGGAGCCAGAGCCTTAGCCTGGTAGTCTCACTGGAGCCGGTGAAACAAGACTTAAGAGAAAACCTGAGGGAAGCCTTCTTGCAGTCGCTCCCCCCCGAGCTTGAAATTTTACCCCCCGCCGAGATAGAAAGATACTTTGATGAATATTACCAGCAGGTTTCTCAGGAGATACCGTCAACCTTTGAACTTAATGAAGCCTCACTGGGAGCCGAGGGCACGGCACTGCTTGAACAGACAAGGGAGATAGTCGGCTATGTTAACCTCAGCTACACTGCCCTGATTGGTATTATCCTGCTGCTAATCCTGCTTATCATCCTCGTAAATCGCGAGGTAAGGGGCAGCACCCGCGGAATAGGAGCGAACTTCCTAACCTGTGGTATCCTTGGCTTTCTCAGCGTCTTCGCTGCCGAGAAGATGTCTGGCACGCTACTGGCGGAGGCTAATATGCCCCCTTACCTTGAGACATGGATGCCGCAGTTTCTCAGCGACACCCTAGCCCCCCTAGCAATGTACAGCGCCGGGCTTGCAGCGGTGGGGGTAATCCTGCTCATAGTCTCCTTCGCCTACAAGCCACGCCAACCTTCGTTTTAATCAGTTTTATGTAGTTTTAAGAGGGGGCTTCGACCCCCTCTTTTTTATTCCTCCCCATGGGGGC
>CAYWCO010000094.1:0-3883 GCA_964456815.1 uncultured Dehalococcoidales bacterium
CTCATAAGCTACGCTTCTAAAACTTTCTGTCCCACCCCCTAAAAGGCGGGGCGAACCCCTTCCACATAAGGGCGGTGGGCGGGAATAGATATAAAACGGGTGGCTGTGTTTCTGTTTGTAACCTAAATCTGCTACACTGTTTATGGCACACTATGAAGAAATTTGCAAGGACTATATCCGGGGTTACCCCGGTGGCGGTGATGACCCAGCCCCTGAAGTGCCCGGGGGAGTGCGTCTATTGCCCTTCTTACTCGGCTATTCCCCGGAGCTATACCCCGGGGTCGCCGGCAGTGCTGCGAGCTGTAAAGTGTGACTTTGATGCCAAAAAGCAAATCAAATTACGGCTGAAGGCTCTGGCGGAGATGGGACACCCTACGGATAAGGTTGAGCTGATAGTAATGGGGGGTACTTTTTTAGCTTACCCCGTGGACTATCAATACCAGTTTATCAAGGAATGCTTTGACGCCCTGAACGGTGAGCAGTCAGCCGACCTGGAAGAGGCAAAGCGCCTTAACCAGACGACGAAACACCGCTGTACCGGCCTCTGCATTGAGACCAGACCGGACTGGTGCCGGCAGGAAGAGATAGAGCGGATGCTTGAGTTCGGTACCACCAGGGTGGAGCTTGGGGTCCAGACCCTGGATGATGAAATCTACAAGCTGGTAAGAAGGGGGCACGGGGTTGAGGAGGTGGTCAGGGCTAGTGCGCTGCTCCGGGAGAACGGCTTTAAGGTGCACTACCACTGGATGCCGGGGCTGCCCGGCTCAAACCCGGTGCATGATTTAGAACTATCCCGAGAGCTTTTTGCCGATGAGCGCTTTAGGCCGGACGGCTTAAAATTATATCCGACGATGGTGGTTGAGGGCACCGAGCTGGAGAAATGGCATCAGGAAAACCGCTACCAGCCCTATGACGCCAGGACCTTGATTAACCTGATGGTTGATATTAAGTCTATCGTGCCCAAGTATGTCCGGATATCGCGGGTGATGCGCGATATACCACCCAGCTTTATCACTGCCGGCTGTAAGAACTCGCTGCGGGGGGTGATTAAGCAGAGAATGGAGCAGAGGGGGGTTGAATGTAAGTGCATCCGCTGCCGTGAGTATGGTCACCGGGCGCGTGATGGCTGGGAGATAGGTGAGCCCAAAATGGTGAGGATGGACTATGAAGCATCGGGGGGGAGGGAAATATTTCTATCCTTTGAGGACGGGGCGGAAACCCTCTTCGGGCTTTTGCGGATGAGGATTCAAACTAAGCCAGTGGAAAATTCGGCTATGATAAGAGAACTGCACGTCTATGGGCCTGAGGTCCCCCTCAGCGAGCAAAAAGAAGAAGCGGCTCAGCATAAGGGTCTGGGTAAAGCCCTGCTCCATGAGGCGGAGCGGATAGCCCGTGAGGAATTTCAGACAAAGAGAATGCTCATTCTGAGCGGGGTTGGGGCTAGGGAATACTACCGCACCGAGTTTGGCTATAGCCTGGACGGCGACTACATGGTCAAGGCTCTTTATAGTGGCTCCTCAGGAAATCAATAGCCCACTGTATGGCGTCCTCGTCCTCCCCAAGCTCATAGTCCGGGGTTAACCCCTCGCCCTCAATGAGACGACCGGTGGGGGTGAACCAGCGGGCGGTGGTAATGTATAGCCCTGAGCCGTCTTTAAGCTGGTACAGGGCATTGACACTGCCCTTGCCGAAGGTTGTGGTGCCGGCAATGGTGGCACGACCGTAGTCTTGCAGGGCTCCAGTCAATACCTCACTGCCGCTGGCGCTATAACCATTCACCAGGATCACCATAGGCAGGTCGGTAGCTATCTGGCTAGTCTTAACGGAGTACACAGTACGCTCTCCTTGATTGTCCACCATATCCATCACCACCCCCTCGTTCAGGAAGAAGCCGGTAACCTCAATTACTGCGTCCAGCAAGCCGCCGCCATTGTTGCGCAGGTCAAGGATAATGCCGCTAGCCTCTTGGGTTATACCCTCCAGCACCGGGGCTAGCTCCTGAGCGGTGCGCTCAGAGAAATAGGCAATCTCAATATAAGCGATATCCTCCTTCATCTCCGAGTCGACGCTGGGAAGCTCAATCTCAGCCCTGACTATCTCAACCACCTCCGGCTCGGTCTCTCCCTGGTGAAGGATACGGAGGTTAACCGGCGTCCCCTTGGGACCCCGGATGTTGAGCACTGCCTCAATAAGGCTTATCCCTTCGGTGGACTTACCATCAATTTCCAGGATTACATCCCCTGCCCTGACGCCTGCCTTTTCTGCCGGTGAATCGGGGATGGGGGCAATAATTGTTATTTGCTCGTCCTTAAATTCTACATAGGCGCCAATACCCTCAAACTTTCCCTCCACGCTTCTCACCCACAGCTCGTAGGCGGTGGTATCAAGGTAGGAGGTGTAGGGGTCATCCAGCGCCTCCACCATGCCCTTGACTGCTCCCTGGGTCAGTTTGTCTACGTCAAGCTGCTCCCTGTCCACGTAGTCCTGAAGGATTACGTTCAATGCCTCCTCCACAATATCCAGGTCATGCGTCGGGGGAGGCGTTGCGCCCAGAGTGCAGCCCGCCCCGAAGGACAGGGCAATGGTAGCCGCCAGTAAAAGGATTGCCGCTATAATCTTTATTGTTTTTATCATTGACTTACTCTCCCTTAAAACACTTCAAAAAGGAAGGGGGGTGGTAGGCATCTTACTTATCAGCGATAACGCTACCATCCTGATAGTATCTTCAATAAAGCTGAAAGGAGGTTTACTAAAAAGGTCAAGTAAACCTGTAAGCCGAGTTCTGTATCCTTCACAAGTGAAGGACGGTGACCATCTATCTAGCCCTGCTGTTACCATCAGGGTCAAGCGACCAACCCGGGGACAGGCCGGGCGTCCTTTCGTCCCTCTATTTGGTCTTGCTCCGGGTGGGGTTTACCCAGCCACTGATGTCACCATCAGCGCGGTGAGCTCTTACCTCACCATTTCACCCTTGCCCCACGGGGGGCGGTATGTTTCTGTGGCACTTTCCGTAGGGTTGCCCCTCCTGGGTGTTACCCAGCACCCTGCCCGGTGGAGCTCGGACTTTCCTCCCCTTCAGAGAAGGGGCGGTCACCCGGTTTACTTGACCTAATTACACTCTAATACAGAAGCCTTTATAAGTCAATTTGTAGCCCTCTGGCCCCTCAGGGCAGGAAGAGGATACGCCCGCAGCTACTGCATTTTACCAGGTTGCCGCCTCTTGCCCGTTGCAGCTCGGTGGTGGGCAGCGATATCCGGCAGCCCCGGCATATCCCCTGCTCCACCCTGGCTACCGCCGTCCCCCTCTCTTTTCTGAGTCCCTGATAGAGCTCAATTGCCTGGGGGGAAATCTCGGCTGAAAGAAGCTCCCGCTTGTGCCTGAGGTCGGAGAGAATGGCTTTAAGCCGCTCAACGGTCTCAGATAGCTCCTGCTGCTGGCGCTGCCACCCCCCCTTCGTCCCCTCCAGTTGCTTGTTTGTCTTGGCGATACCGCTCTCGGCTAGCTCAACCTGCTCCATTATCCCCAGTGTCTTCTCCTCCAGCTGGTTACGCTGGGCTTTAAGCACCTCAACCTCATGCTGGAGGTTGGTCAGTTCCTTGGGGTTCTTTACCCTGCCGCTGAATAGCGTCTCTTCGGCGGCGGCGAGCTTGGTTGAGAGGTCTTCTATCTCCCATTCTGCGGTGTGTTGTTTCCCCCTTAGTTCCTCAAGCTGCTGCTGCTCCTGCTGGAGCTGGCTCTGGAGCTTGAGCACAGCCTGGCTCTCCCCCAGCTGGCTCTTAGTCTGGCTCAGCGCCTGCTCCTGGGACTCAATCTCCAGGTCAATTTCCTGAAGCTCGTAAAGTTGCTTGGCCACAATCATTTTCGTCCAGCCCATTTTACAAT
>CAYWCO010000095.1:0-3794 GCA_964456815.1 uncultured Dehalococcoidales bacterium
CTCTGGGGGTGGGGACACTCCTTGGCTTTGACCAGCTATTCTGGCAGTTTCACGTTATAAGCTTTTCCAACGAGTTCTGGCTGCTTGACCCAACCAGGGACTATCTAAAGATGCTCTTCCCACAGGGCTTCTTCTACGATACTGTTTTATTCTGCGCCGGCGTAACCACCGTGCTGGCAATAATTCTGGGTGGGGTGGGGGGATGCTGGTTGTTGACAAATCACGAGCACTAATATATCTTTAAGGCACAAATATCATAAGTATTAAGAGGGGGGAACAAAAATGAAGAGAGTAACCAAGGTCTGTTTTATAGCACTTGCCTTTTTGCTGATGGTAGCACCTCTGCTGGCATGTGGCGGGGCTGCAACACCACCGCCAGAAACACCAGGCGGTAATCAACCACCAGTAATTGGCAGTCTTACCGCCGAGGAACCGACCATTATCCCAACCGCGGAGACCAAGATAACCTGTGATGCCAGCGACCCTGATGGTGACGAGCTGACCTATACCTGGACGGCTACTAGCGGCACTATCACCGCGACATATGACACGTTTATTTTCTGGCAAGCACCGGACTTTACCGGAGAATTTGAAGTTAATGTCACTGTTGACGATGGTCAGGGCGGGACCGCAGTCAGGAGTTGCACAATCACCGTCCTGGCTACTCAAGAACCAGTTGTCGAGGGCGTTACCGCCGACCCGGCAACACTGCAGCCTGAGGAAGTCTCCACCGTAACCTGTGAAGCCAGTGACCCTGATGGTGACGAGCTGACCTATACCTGGACGGCCGGTGGTGGCACTCTCAGTGGGGCAGGAAAAATTATAACCTGGCAGGCACCGGCAGTTACCGGCGATTTTCTAATCAGCGTTAGCGTTGATGATGGTAAGGGCGGAATAGTTGAGGGTAGTGTTCGGATTTTAGTAGAAATACCCACCACAACGGCCATCCTTGATCCGCTACCAGGTGAAAGCGGCACCATCTATTATGATGGTACTATAACCTCAGAATTCAAGGTAGGGGATACTGACGGAAATGTCGGTATGCGCCCTTATTTCAGCTTCGACACCACCGAAATTTCCAAGGCTGAAATATTAGAGGCAAAGCTAATTTTCACCGTAAGACAGACTCGCAACGACGTATGGACTGTTATCCCATCCCTCCTTTATGTTCAGTGTGTTGAGTATGGGGCCCAACCATTGCACCCGGCAGACTATCATTCCGTGCAGGTTCGCGCCGAAATAGAAAATTTCCACAATGAGCCTCCGGGGGAGGTTGATGTCCACGTGAACGTAAGCCAGGTCGCAGACTGGCTGGAACCCCGCTTCCAGGTGAGGCTAATCTTAGGCGCTGACAGTAATTATAACGTCATAGAGGATTTCATAGAGTTTAGCGACGTTGAGCTTATCGTTACCTATATCAAATAACCAGTAGCTGGAGCGGCGATAATTCGGGGTAGTATGGCTGGTCAAACCTCCCATGCTACCCCGCCGTCAATAATGGTCATCTCCACCCGAATGTCCTTAATTTGCTCCGGCGGCGATTTCAGGGGGTCAGCGCTCAACACCGCCATATCCGCCAGCTTACCCGGGGTAATTGAACCTTTTATATCCTCCTCAAACGAGGCGTAGGCAGCATTTATGGTATACATCGCCAGCGCCTCTTTTGCTGAAATGGCTTCCTCAGGCAATAGCTCCTCCCCCGACTCCGCCCGCCGTGTGACGGCGCCGTAAATGCCAACCAGTGGGTTATCCGGTACCACCGGAGAGTCCGAGCTACCGCCAACAATCAGACCACCGTCGAGGAAAGACTTAATCCGGTATAGCCACCTTAGCTGGGCGGGGGGAATGGTAGCCAGGTATCTCTCGCCGCTATAGTAGAGAAAGGAGGGCTGGGTAACCACCATCGCCTTAAGCCTGATGAGCCGCTCAAGCAAGGGGGGTGGGCACTCGGAGCAATGCTCCAGGCGGTGGCGGCGCCCCGCCAGAGACGACCGGCTACCGATATATTCCAGGGCGGCGATGGCTGCCTCCACCGTGCCCGGCTCAATGCAATGGATAGCAAGCTGAAACCCAGCCTCATGGGCACTAAATGCCTGCTGCTTTAACTCGGGCATTGTTGACTGGGCGGTAATCTCATTCAGCATG
The DNA here is from genome assembly GCA_964456815.1 of uncultured Dehalococcoidales bacterium. Classification (GTDB taxonomy): domain Bacteria; phylum Chloroflexota; class Dehalococcoidia; order Dehalococcoidales; family BS750m-G39; genus CAVTZP01. Next base: position 2,146 of record CAYWCO010000095.1, read on the forward strand.
AGCTTTACCCCACCCAGCCGCAGATGACTATCACCGGCACCAAAGCTCAGACCCGCCTGCTGAAACTGGCTCAGGGCATCAATGCCAAGCATCATGGATAGGCGGCTCTTAAGCCTGCCATTATTCTTAAACCGCTTCAGGGTCTGCCACCGACTAAAATCGTTGGTGGCTGATGCCTCCTGCAGGGAGGTTATGCCCATAGCCAGATAATGCTGGCTGGCTTTAGCCATGCCCCCGGCTAACTCCTCCTCGGACAAGGGGGGCATTACCCTGTCCATGATATAGCCCAGCATCTCAAAGAGAAGACCGCTCGGCTCACCGCTCTCAAGCTCCCGCTCAATAAGAGCGCCGGGCGGCTCCGGGGTCTCCCGGGTAATGCCCGCCAGGGAGAGTGCCAGGCTGTTGAGAACACAGGCATGCAGGGAGCGGTGAGTCAGGACTACCGGGTGGTGGGGGGCTGCCTCATCCAAATCCCGGCGGTTGGGGTGGCGTTTCTCGGCAAGGTAGAACTCGTTGTAATCGGTGCCAGTAAGCCAGCTGCCCGCTGGCAGGTTCTGGGCTTGGCGGCGGATGGCTGACTTTATGTCAACAATAGAGCCAACCGATGACGGGCTGAGGTCAAGGCTGCTCAGCTTTCTGATAAGGGCGAAGGTATGGCAGTGAGCATCATTAAAGCCGGGTACAACCGTCCTGCCCTGGCAATCAATTATTCTGCTCTCCACCCCATCTAGTTGCTCCAGCTCTTCACTGCTGGCGACAGCCAGAATCCGGTTACCCCTTACAGCCACCAGCTCGGCAGCGGGACAGCCAGGGTCCATGGTTATTACGTTGGCATTTTCGAGGATAAGGTCGGCTGACATCTTTTGACCTAACAGCTACACGGTAGTATACTACCCTTAACCCGTTACCACAATGGAGGTCTGCTTGAACCCAGAAAAGCTAGCCGAGAGGCTGGTTTCGTGGATAAGAGATAGGGTGCTGGCTGCCGGCAGTAAGGGGGTGGTGCTGGGGCTAAGCGGCGGGGTGGACTCCTCGGTGGCGGCGGTGCTCTGCCACCACGCCTTCCCCCAGACCACCCTGGCGGTGCTCATACCCTGCCATAGCAGCCAGGAGTATCTGGCGCACGCCCGTCTGGTGGCAGATAAGTTCTCCATCCCCACCAAGACGGTGGTCCTTGACAGTGTTTTTGACGGCTTGCTCAAGGTACTGCCCGATGACAAGGTAGATGCCGATGTCAGCCGTCTGGCTCAAGCCAACGTCAAAGCCAGGTTAAGAATGCTCACCCTCTACTACCTCGCCAACAGGCTCAAATATATGGTGGTGGGAGCCAGCAATCGGGGCGAGCTCGCCATAGGCTACTTTACCAAGTACGGGGACGGTGGGGTGGATATTCAACCCCTGGGCAACCTGCTCAAGGGGCAGGTAAGAGAGCTGGCTAAGTTTTTGGGCATCCCCGAGCCAATTATAGATAAGCCCCCCTCCGCCGATTTATGGGAGGGGCAGACCGACGAAGGGGAGCTTGGCTTTAGCTATGATGAGCTTGACCTTTATCTGGCTACCGGCGAAGCCTCAGCCGAACTTAAAAAGAGGATTGATTCCATGGCAAGCGCCAGCGAACACAAGCGCCAGCCACCGCCGCTGGCTGACCT
>CAYWCO010000096.1:0-3692 GCA_964456815.1 uncultured Dehalococcoidales bacterium
GGTACAACCATACTGGATGCTGCCCAGCAGGCAGAGATTTATATTCCCCACCTCTGCTCCCACCCCGACCTTCCCCCTGTAGAAGAGCTGAAACCAGCCGAGGCTGTCTACCGTGAGGGCAAACGCATAGAGAACAAAAAGCCCGAGCTTGTCTATGAGGGCTGCCAGCTCTGTGTGGTAACGATTGAGGGTAGAGAGGGGCTTCATCGCGCCTGCTCTACAAAGGTGGCTGATGGTATGGCAGTCAGCACCAATACCCCGGAGCTTCAAGAGTTTCGCCGCGATAAGCTCATGTTCCTCCTGGCCAAACACCCCCACGCCTGCCTGACCTGTGCCCAGAAGGAAGGCTGCGCCCGCTTCCCCTGCTCCATGAACATACCGGAGAATGAGAGGTGCTGCCCACAGTTCGGTAACTGTGAGTTCCAGAGGCTGGTTGAGTACATCGGGATTAAGCAGGAGACCCCGCGCTACATCTTTGCAGACCTGGCGGTTATCAAAGAGCCTCTATTTGAGCGTAATTACAACCTTTGTATCGGCTGCACCCGCTGCATTCGTGCCTGCCGGGACTTATGCGGGGTAGAGGCTATTGATTTTGTCTTTGACGAGGAAGGCAGGGTGATAGTAGGCAGCGGCAGCCCGACACTTAAAGAATCAGCCTGCCGCTTCTGCACCGCCTGTGTCGAGGTCTGCCCCACGGGCGCTCTGGCAGACGAAAAGCCGTTTGAGGAGGTCCCTTGCTCAAGCGCCTGCCCGGCGGGAATTGATATACCCCGCTATATACGCCTTATAAAAGAGGGGAAATATCCTGAGGCGGTAGCTGTAATTCGGGAGAAGGTTCCCTTCCCCGCCGTCCTGGGGTATATCTGCCTTCATTTTTGCGAGGAGGAATGCCGGCGCCGCAATGCGAACGAAGCGATAGCCATAAGGTCTCTTAAACGCTTCGCCGCCGAAAATGACACTGGCCTCTGGAAGCAGAAAGTCAAGACAGCCCCGGCTACCGGTAAACGGGTGGCTATCGTTGGCTCGGGTCCCGCCGGCCTGACCACAGCCTACTACCTGGCTAAGCTGGGGCATAGTGTGGTCGTCTTTGAAGCCCTGCCTGTAGTCGGGGGCATGATGCGAGTCGGTATCCCCAAGCACCGCCTGCCTTCAGGGGTGCTGGACAAAGAAATAGACGAGATAAAAAGCGTCGGCGTTGAGATTAAGACCGATGCCAGGGTCAAGTCGGTGGAGACACTCCTAGAAGAAGGATATGATGCTGTATTAATAGCCGTCGGCGCCCACCGCGGGCAGAAGCTGCCAATCCCCGGCGCCGAGCTTAGCGGCGTTCTGCTCAACACCGAATTTCTCAGGGACGTTAACCTGGGTAAAAAGGTCAAGGTGGGCAGCAGGGTGGTCGTTCTTGGCGGCGGCAATGTCGCCTTTGACTGCGCTCGCACGGCGCTGAGGCTAGGGGCTAAAGATGTCCACCTAGCCTGCCTTGAAGAGGCCGGCGGCATGTTAGCCACCCCTGAGGAGTGTGGCTGGGGTGGTGAGGAGGGGATTACCGTCCATAACTCACAAGGCTTTACTCGCATTGTGGGCAATAACGGGCGGGTCGGCGGCGTTGAATGCCTTGATGTGAAGAGCTTTAGTTTTGATAAAGAAGGCAGGCTCAGTGTCGAGAGTATCGCTGGCTCGGAGCACATCCTGCCCGCCGATACTGTTATCTTCGCCATAGGTCAGCTGCCCGAACTGGAGCTGGTTGAGGGAGTCAGCGCTATTAAGACCAGCAGGCGGCGCACCCTTGAAGTTGATGAGGATACACTGGCTACCGGCAGGGCAGGGGTTTTCGCTGCCGGTGATGCGGTAACGGGGACTACCTCAGTTGTTGAGGCTATTGCCGCCGGACGAAAGGCGGCTAGCTCTATTGATAGATACCTTGGGGGGGAGGGGGAAATAGAGGAGACGCTGGTTGATGCCGAGTCACCCAGCCCCCACCTGGGGCGCGAGGAGGAGTTTGCCGACAAGCCCCGGGTTCCCGTGCCGTGTATACCTGTAAAGGAGCGGCTGGACAACTTCAGCACTGTGGAGCTGGGCTTTGGCAGAGAAGAAGCAACTAGAGAAGCCGGGCGCTGCCTCAGCTGTGACCTCAGGCTTTTAATGTCTAAGCCCGTCTTGGCGCCAAAAGAAGAGCTATGGCTGGAGTTCACCGCCGAGAACGCAGGCCAAACCCCCGAGGTTGAGGGGGTCTACCAGCTGCTGGATGCCAACAAGAACGTAATTTACATAAAGGGGGCGATAAATTTGCGCCGGGAGCTGAAAGAGCAGCTTAAGACCCAGGAGAAGGCTCGTTACTTTATGTATGAAGAGGAGCCGATGTACACCAAGCGTGAGAGCGAGCTTCTCCAGCAGTATCTCGCCCAGCACAGCGAGATGCCCGAGGGCAATAGGGAGCTGGAAGACCTCTTTTAGGCATAAATCATTGATAGTATGGGGTTTCGTTTCAGAGCCTCGTTTTATGCCCCAAAAATGCTAAGTTGACATAATATAGCCCATCCTTAACATAATCTCCTGCGGATCACCGCCATTCTACCCAGTGAAGCCTGATTTTGGCACAGGCATAGGGCTTTTAGTGCCTTTTAGCGCCTTCTAGTGAAAGAATAAGAGCCATATTATAACGCCGGTAATGGCTAAGGCGGTTATGGTAGCCCCAATTACAGCCCCGAAGGTATCCTTCCATGCCTCATCCTTAATATGGAGGTCCTCATTCTCCTCGTAGAAGATAAACAGCTTAAGAACCGGGTAACCCAGGATAGGAATACCGGCAACCAGCCCAACCGGGATATGCATCAGGGCCCTTTTACCAAAATCGCCTTTCTTATCCCGCTCATGCTCTAGGATAGCCAGCCTAGCCGCGCCTCTCCAGCTAGTTCCTGGCTTTGCCTGCCTCTTCCTTACCTTCATTTTTCCTCCTTAATAGGGAGTAGTGGTAAAGTTTCGTGCCTAGTTCTACATAACATATATAGTGCGTCCCAAATACTACGCACAGAGGACCCCCCTAGAATATCAGGAACTGCCGGACAATAACCTAGCAGCTATTTCTATAATATGCTTGGCACGGTCATCTAATCTTTGCCTGTGTTTGCCTATAGCAGCTTGGTTTTTTATTTTTTTGCTAAGGTCTAATCCTAAAACTCTTGTATGTTGCCTTAATATTGTTTGAGCTGTTAATACACCATCTCGCAATTCAGCATTAAGGTACTCAGCAATATTTCTTATATATACGCCTGTCCAAGAAATAACATTCCATTTAGCTAGATGCTCAATCTTGTATGAGTATTCCTTATCTATAGAATCTTGAAATGCGCTGATGCTTATATCACGACCGCACACAAGAATATCTGTTGCCCAGTCAATAATCTCTTTTAACCGTCGTTCTCTCCTGTTTCGCCTTTCTTGTGCTCTAATATTATCAATAGTCATGGCCGTAACTACAGCAAGTAATAGTGTGCCAAAGGCAACCAAAGCACTAGCGAGATTGGGATCCCCCCGGAGGAGAAAAACAAACACTATGGCTATAAAAGATCCACCTGCGATAAAGCTTAATGGGCGCCAACGGCTTTTAATAAAGCGCCATATGCACATGCTTGCATTCTTAATAAAGCGCCATATGCACATGCTTGCATTCTTAATAAAGCGCCATATGCACA
>CAYWCO010000097.1:0-3669 GCA_964456815.1 uncultured Dehalococcoidales bacterium
GGGCGGGCGCTGGTGCGCCGGCTCAGGCGCTGGGAGAGCACAACCTGGATGGCTTCGCCGGCGATGATATACTGCCTTGCCTTCTCAACGCTGGCTTCGAATTCTTCCCTGGTGAAATTTGAGGAGATTTGGGCAGGCTCTGCTGGCGCATCTGTCGTTTTGGGCGCTGGGGGCTGGGGGTCAAGGGGTTGCTCCAGTCTATTTACCAGTTCATCTATCTTCCGGGTTGCCGCCTGATAGGCATTATCTAGGTCACCATAGGGGCGGGCGTGGCTGACGACCTTAATCTTACGGGTAACATGGTCGAAGACGAGGAGGCTGTCAACGAACATGAACACCGACTCGGGCAGGGCGAGGGGGTCGGAGGCTGGCGATGGGAGTTTCTCCAGGCGCCGTACTGTTTCGTAGCCAAGGTAGCCAACGCCGCCGCCGCAGAAATCAGGCAGTCCGCTTAAGCGAATAGCCTTTTGCTTAGTTAGCTCCTCGGCGATGAGGCGGAGGGGGTCGGTCTTATCTCCCTCCCTGGTGGTGAATACCCGGTAGGGCTCGGTGCCGATAAAGCTGTAGCGTGCCGCCCGTTCACCGCCCTCAACGCTCTCCAGAAGGAAGGAATAGCCGCCGCCTTTCACCTTCAAGAAGGCGGAAAGCGGCGTCTCCGCATCCGCCTCAATCTCGCGGTACACGGGCACTAGGTTTCCCTGGCTTCTCAGCCCCCTAAATTCTTCTGGTGTGGGGTGGTACATAATAAAGTCTGCCTCCCAAAAATAAGGGTAAAAAAATAACCTCTCGCCATAGGGGCGAGAGGTCAATCCTTCGCGGTGCCACCCTAATTAGTTGCTAGCTGGCAACCATCTCATTCAGGTACGGCCCTTTAATAAATAAGGGCGATACCCTGGGCTCTGTTAACGGTGCCCTCTCCGACGAAACCTACTCAGGAATCCCTTTCGGTCTGCAGCTCCCGAGTCCATTCAATCTCTGCGCTGGCACCGGCTCACACCTAGACACCCGGCTCTCTGCGCCTCGCTGGAGACATACTAGTCTCGTTCTCAGCCTTTAGTCTATATTCAATTAACATAAGTGTAGGCAATTATCCGCTTTTTGTCAAGCCTTCACTTTCCCTTCGCTTTGTTTGGTGACCTTAAGCCTCGCCTCCACAGTGTTGTTCCAAATTGATTATATCACTACGGTGGAAACCCAGCCGCTCAAAGTAATTCATTAATTTGCGGTCACTTTCGGAAACGAAGGCACGCATCGTTAGAATCCCCCTACTCTCACAGGTGCTCTTTAACTGGTTAGTTAATAGACTGCCGATACCCTGCCCCTGATATTTGGGTTCGACAGCTAAGGCATGGATGACGCACACCTCTTTAATCGGAATGCCCAGATATACAATCCGAGCTAGGATAAACCCAACTAAATGGCCCTCAAACGTAGCAATAAAACTCAGGTCGTGGCGCCCTCCTATTTGAGAGGCAACCATCTCCTTGTTGGCAATAAAAGAGCTCCACCAGAAACCCAGGATGGGGTCTACATCGCTTCCCACCAGGGGCCGTATAGTTACGTCGCTTTTCCTGACGTCCACTTTGAACCTCCATAGATATTTGTTTCAGTCGCCCGTTAGCTAAAATACCTATCTGATTGTAGCAGTATATCACAATTTGAATAGTCAATAAAAATGGCATGTGGGTCTAACCGCAGGTCATCTGGTATCAAGCCTGTTCTATCTGATTACCTTCTTCCCCACATAGGGCTGAAGGACTTCGGGGATTATAATGCTGCCGTCTGCCTGCTGGTAGTTCTCTAGTATAGCAATGAGGACTCTGGGTAGGGCTAGCCCTGAGCCGTTCAGGGTGTGGACAAACTGGGGCTTGGCTTCGGGGGAGGGGCGGTAGCGGATGCTAGCCCTTCGGGCTTGAAAATCGCCACAGTTGGAGCAGGAGCTTACCTCAAGCCACTCCTCACAGCCGGGAGCCCACATCTCAATATCGTAGGATTTCTGGGAGGCAAAGCCCAGGTCGGCAGTGCAGAGCTGCTTCACCCGGTAGGGAAGCCCGAGCTTCTGGCAGACCGTTTCGGCGTCACTTAACAGTTTTTCCAGCGCCTCGTCCGAGGCGTCTGGCTCGGTGAATTTATATAGCTCAACCTTGTCAAACTGGTGCCCCCGCTTTATGCCCCGCGTGTCCTTGCCCGCCGACATCTTCTCTCGCCGAAAACAGGCGGTGTAGGCGACATAATATAGGGGCAGGGTTCCGGGGGGCAGAATCTCGTCGCGGTAGAGGTTGGTCAGCGGCACCTCAGCCGTGGGCACAAACCAGAGGTCGTCATCCTCATCATGATAGAGGTTATCGGCGAATTTGGGCAGGTTGCCCGAGCCGACCATGCACTCCCGCTTGACCATAAACGGCGGGTATACCTCCTGGTAGCCGTGCTCGGCGGTGTGGAGGTCGAGCATGAAGGCTATGATGGCTCGCTGCAGCCTTGCCCCTAGACCTTTAAGTATATAGAAGCGGGTGCCGGATAATTTTACCCCCCGCTCAAAGTCAATGATGCTTAAGTTTTCGCCCAGCTTCCAGTGGGGGGTGGGCTTAAAGTCAAAGCTTTTAGGCTTCCCCCAGGCACGGACTACGGGGCTATCTCCTTCGTCCTTGCCTACGGGTACCGAGGGGTGGGGGATGTTGGGCACCTGAAGCAGAAGGTCTTCCAGCTGCTTATCCCGCTTGTTGACCTCGTCCTCCAGGGCTTTTATCCTCTCCCGCAGGTTTCTCCCCTCATCGGCAGCCGCCTCCCTCTTTTCCCGGGCGGTCTCTTTACGAGTGTGCCTCAGCTTCTCCAGTTCAAGTAGCTTCTGGCGGTGCTCAGAATCGAGCTTCAGGATTTCGTCCAGGGGGGCGGTGGTCTGGCGGCTGGCTACCGCCTGTCTTACCTGCTCTATATTTTCCCTGATAAACTTAAGGTCAAGCATAATAATTTGCCAACCCTCCCCCTTTATCCCCCTCCCTTACAAGGGAGGGGGAATGGGTTTTATAAGAGGGGCGAAGCCCCTCTTTAACTTCCTTTATTTCACCTTGCTTAAAGGGCGGTGGGTGGGAATAGATAAATCTATTTTACCCTGATTTGGGTATTCCTATCCACCTTGGAGTTCGCTTCATATATTTACGATAAGCGCTACCATACTGGTTGATAAGGAAACGTTCTTCTGTAGGGATAACAATATGGAAGAAGACAATCCATAGAACAGCGCACAGCAGAAGAACCCAGGAAGCACAGGCGATGCCTATGCCGAGGTACATCAAGGCGGCACTTAGGTATATGGGGTGTCTTGAAATCCGGTAGAACCCTTTGGTAACCGGCTTACCAGCCGGGCTGGTGGCAAAGCTGATGTTAATCATTATCGTCATAACTATTGACAGGGCAAAAATGGGCAGACCTGCGTATAACCATGCTGTGCCTATTTTTAACGGCAGGAAGATAGAATAGATAGCGGCAGCCGGCATAATGACGGCATGGGTGGAATAAGCCAGTATCTTCTCAGTCCCACGGAACGGTGCGAACTGGGTCGCCCTTTTCGCCCTTTCTTTGGCTTCTTGGCTCATAAAGAAATTGGGAATGATCATTGATAAAAACAGTAATACCCAGAGAATCCAGGCGTTCCATATACCTATTTCAAAG
>CAYWCO010000098.1:0-3613 GCA_964456815.1 uncultured Dehalococcoidales bacterium
GGGGTAAGCCGCAGAGCCCACGAGGGTGGGCTGGGTGGGAAGAAAGACAAAAGCTAAAAACCAAGGGGATAGGGTTCTAAAACAATAATGATTTATGTTGCTGGCATTGACATCGGCTCTGCTTTTTCTAAGGCAGTGGTGATGTCAGAAGATAAGATTATATCGTACCAGGTGATACCCTCGGCGGGGGACTACAGGCTCAATGCCGACGATGTAGCCGGCAAAGCCCTGGAAAAGGCAAAGCTGTCTCTTGCCGATATAGGCTACACTATGGCTACCGGCTATGGTGCCGCCAACGTCTCCTTTGCCGGTGAGACGGTTACCGATATATCCGCTGATGGGAGGGGGGTGTCTTATCTCTTCCCCCAGGCGCGGACGGTGGTTGATATTGGGGGGCAGTTCACCAAGGTATTTAAGGTGGACGAGGGGGGAAAGCCCACCACCTTTTTGCTGAGTGAGAAGTGCGCCGCCGGCAGCGGACGCTTCCTCCAGATTATCGCCAGGGTGTTGCAGGTTGAGCTTGAGGACATCGGCGAGCTGTCTCTTAAGTCAAAAAAGAAGGTTGACTTCAATACCGGCTGCGCTGTGTTCGCTGAATCGGAGGCAATATCACGAATTGCTGAGGGGACGGCTAAGGAGGATATTTTAGCCGGTCTCCACCGTACCTTAGCCGCCAAGATAGAGACCATGGTGGAGAGGGTGGGGATTGAGCCTGATTGTGCCTTAATCGGCGGCGGGGCTAAGGATATCGGGCTGGTCAAGAGCATAGAGGAAAGATTAGGTCGGCGCCTGTTAATTCCTGAGGAGCCGCAGATTGTTGCTGCCCTGGGTGCAGCTTTAATTGCCGGGGAAAAGGTTTCCCACTAATTTTAGGGGGTAAAAATATGCTAGAGAAGAAGGTTATATCACAACTGGAGAAGATTGTTGGCAGGGAGGCGGTTTTAACCTCAAAGGAAGACCTTAATGCCTATTCCTACGATGGCACCACTACCTGGACTCATATGCCCGATGTGGTGGTGCTGCCAACAACTGCCGAGCAGGTGTCCCAGATTCTGAAGCTGGCTAATGAGGGCAGGATTCCGGTTACGCCGAGGGGTGCCGGCACCAATGTCAGCGGCGGCTCAATCCCGATAAAGGGGGGCATAGTACTATGCACCACCAGAATGAACAAAATCCTGGATATAAATAAGACTAATTTAACGGCTACCGTTGAGCCCGGCGTCGTCCTTCAGGACTTCAATATTGCTCTGGCTAAGCAGGGTCTTTTTTACCCACCTGACCCGCAGAGCTTTCTGGGTTGCACTATGGGCGGTACTATCGCCGAGAATGCCGGCGGTCCCTACTGCGTAAAGTACGGGGTGACCAAGCAGTACGTCCTCGGGCTGGAGGTGGTCTTAGCCAACGGCTATATCATGAAGCTCGGCGGGGTGACGGTCAAAAATCGGACTGGCTACGAGCTGGCAATGCTCTTCACCGGCTCGGAGGGGACGCTGGGGGTAATAACCAAGATAACCTTGAGGCTAATGCCTTTGCCGCCGGCGAATAAAACTGTGATGGCTGTCTTTGATGATATGGCGGCGGGTGGTCAGGCGGTATCTAATATTATGGCGAGCGGAGTGGTGCCGGCGAAGATTGAGTTTGTTGATAACTTTGTCCTCCGCCGTATTGAGGAGATGACACCCATGGGCCTGCCGGTGGATGCCAAGGCTCTGCTGCTGATTCAGGCTGATGGCTCGCCGGCGGCGGTGGAGGCTGAGACCAAGCAGATTGTTGATATCCTGGAGAAGAGCGGGGCTAAGGAGATTAAGGTAGCCAAGGACGCTAATGAAGCGGCGATGTACTGGAAGATGAGGAGCGCTGGCTTTGCCGCTACCTTTGGGGCGGCTCACACCGTTATGGCTGAAGATGTCGCTGTGCCCAGGGACAAGCTACCCGAGTTTATCCGCAAGCTGGATGAAATATCCCAGAGGACTGGTTTCTTCATCAGCTACCTGGGTCATGCCGGCGATGGCAACCTTCACCCGTCTATATTCACTGATATTAGGAAAAAAGAGGAGTTTGCCCGAGCCCAGGAGGCGATGGAGGAGATATTTGAAGCAGCGCTTTCTTTGGGCGGTGTCCTTTCTGGGGAACACGGCATCGGGCTGGAGAAGCAGCGCTTTCTCAAGCGGGCGATGGACCCGGTAGCCCTTAACCTGATGAGGAAGATAAAGGACTTGCTTGACCCTAACCACATCCTCAACCCCGGCAAAATTTGGGAAGAGGAAAGGGTATGAGATGCCAAAGACCAGAAAAGATAGATATGAGCAGATAAAAAGATTTGAAAGTGACCTGAGCCAGTGCATGAAGTGCGGCTTCTGCACCTTCTGGTGCCCGGTATATCAGGAGGAGCGGGTGGAGCCTTCTGTCGCCCGGGGTAAGAATATGATGATAAGGGGGCTGCTGGCTGGAGATTTAGAATATACCAAGGAGTTTGCTGACCGCCTGAACAAGTGTACCCTGTGCATGACCTGTACCACCAACTGCCCGGCAAAAGCCAATATCCCCAACGTTATCGTCGCTGCCAGGGCGGATACGGTCAGGGCTAGGGGGTTAAAGTTCCCCTATAATATTATCTATCGCTGGCTTCTGCCCCGCCGGACCCTCTTTGGCAACGTAGTCCGCTTTGCCTCCTGGTTCCAGGGCATTTTCCTCCCCAAGACGGAGGGCACGATCAGGCATCTATCTCTGTTTCTATCGGCTCTGGGGGAGGGCAGGAATATACCCCAGATTGCCCCCAGGTTTTTAAGACAGACGGTTCCGTTGGTGAATAAGCCGCCCGCCGGCGTCAAGACCAGGATAAAGGTGGGCTATTTTATGGGCTGCATGACCGATTTTGTCTTCCCCGAGCTGGGTAAGCATATAATTGATTTTCTCACCAGGAACGGGGTGGAGGTGGTTGTGCCCAGGGAGCAGGGGTGCTGTGGGGCACCGGTTTTTCTTGGGGCGGGTGATCTTGACACCGGCCGAAAGATGGCTGATGCCAATGTCAGGGCATTTGAAGGCTTGGATTATGTTATTACCGATTGTGCCACCTGCGCCTCGGCGCTTAAGGATTACGACAAGTTTCTTGCCGATACCCCCCGGAGAGAGAAGGCTTACACCGAGTTCGGTGGCAAGGTGAAGGACATTTCTCAGTTTCTGGTTGATATACTAAAGCTGCCGCCGTCAGCTTACCAGCCTTCGCCTGAGGCTAAGGGCAAGAAGGTTACCTGGCATGACCCATGTCATCTTAACCGTCACCTGGGGATAACCTCGCAACCACGGCAGATTATAAAGTCAATACCTACCGTTGAGTTCGTGGAGATGCCCGATGCTGATAGGTGCTGCGGCATGGCGGGGACATTCAGCCTGTATTATTACGACCTGTCGAAGAAGATTGCGGATAAGAAAATGGCGGCGGTTGAGTCAACCGGGGCTGATATTGTCGTCAGTAGCTGCCCTGGATGTGAGATTCAGCTGATTGACGGTGTGGTGCGGAACAAGCTGCCGGTGAAGGTAATGCATATCATGGAGCTGCTGGCATAGTGTTTTAAGAGGGGGGCTTCGCCCCCCTCTTTTTATTCCTCCACCC
>CAYWCO010000099.1:0-3597 GCA_964456815.1 uncultured Dehalococcoidales bacterium
ACTCTGGGGCAGGGAGGGTGGGAAATTGACACCCAGTCAATAACAGCGCTAGAATATCATTTAACCCAATTAAAAGAGGCAAAATTTGTACAAAAAGACCACCCTAGATAACGGACTGCGGCTTATCACCGCCAATATGCCCCACACCCGCGCCGTATCTATCTGCATCTTCATCGGCGTCGGCTCAAGGTACGAGACCGAGCCCGAGGCAGGTATCTCGCACTTTATTGAGCACCTATTTTTCAAGGGCACTCAAAAGCGTCCTACCTCCAAAAAAATCTCGGAGGCAATAGAGGGGGTGGGGGGAATTATTAACGGCGGCACTGATAAGGAACTGACCATTTACTGGTGCAAGGTGGCTCAACCCCACTTCCCCCTAGCCCTGGATGTGCTGGCAGACATACTGCTCAACTCCAGGTTTGACCCCGAGGACATAGAAAACGAGCGCAAGGTTATCACTGAAGAAATCAATATGGAAAGAGACTCCCCGGCCCACCTGGCTGACCTGCTCATTGACGGGCTTTTGTGGCCGGGGCACCCACTGGGGAGGGACATCGCCGGGGGCAAGCAGCCAGTGGCTGGCATTACCCGGGAGGCGATGCTTGACTACCTATCCCGCCAGTATCTACCAAGCAACGCCGTGGTCGCTATCGCCGGGGCTATCCAGCACCAGGAGACGGTAGCCGCCGTGAATCAAGCTCTGGGTGACTGGGCTAACCTTAAGCCTCGCCCCGAATACCTGGCATATAAAGAGGGGAAATTCCCCCGCCTACATATTAAGACCAAGGACACCGAGCAAGCCCACCTTTGCCTGGGGCTAAGTGGGTTGTCAATACTCCACCCCAAGCGCTTTACCCTTGACCTGCTTAATGTTATTTTAGGGGAGGGCATGAGCAGCCGTCTCTTTACCGAGATTCGCGACCGGCTCGGGCTTGCCTACAGCATCCACAGCTTCGCCGACCACTTCCTTGACACCGGCGCAATTGCTATCTACGCCGGGGTAGAACCCAAAAACCTCCAAATAGCCATCGCCGCTATACTGGAACAGCTCTCCCAACTCAAAGAGCTAGTCCCTGAGGCGGAACTGTCCAAGGCTAAGGAGCTAGCCAAGGGCCGTTTGCTGCTTCGCATGGAGGACAGCCGCAGTGTTGCCAGCTGGGTGGGGGGACAGGAGATTCTTACCGGTCAAATCCGCAGTGTTGACCAGATAATGTCAATTATCGATGCCATTACCGCCGAAGAGCTCAAAGAGTTAGCCAACGAGCTTCTGCTTGAAAGCCAACTCCGCCTGGCAGTAGTTGGTCCTATAGCTGAGGACGAGCCCTTAGACGAGCTGCTAAAAGTCTAATACTCCATACCACCACCGGGTGGCATTGGCGGCATCTTCTCCTTCTCCGGTATATCAGCAACCAGGGCTTGGGTAATCAGGACCATAGCCGCAATGCTGGCTGCGTTCTCCAGCGCCGACCTTACCACCTTGGTCGGGTCAACAATACCCTTATCCACCATATTACCGAAGTCATCGACTACGGCATCGTAGCCGACGCCGGGTTCGCTCTTCTTAACTGCATCTACGATTACCGCCCCATCCTTGCCGGCATTGGTCGCAATCCAGCGAATCGGCTCCTCCACCGCCTTCTTGACAACATTAACCCCGGTGAGCTCATCGCCACTAACGTCCAGCTTATCCAGGACCGAGAGGGTATTGAGCAGGGCAACACCACCACCGGGAATAATGCCCTCCTCCACCGCCGCCCTAGTAGCTGAGAGGGCATCCTCAACCCGGTGCTTCCTCTCCTTAAGCTCAACCTCGGTGGCGGCTCCAACCTTGATTACACCTACCCCACCCACCAGCTTCGCCTGCCGCTCCTGAAGCTTCTCGCGGTCAAAATCGGAGGTGGTCTCCTCTATTTGAGCCTTAATCTGCTTGATTCTGGCTTTAATTGCTTCTTCCGAGCCCTTGCCCTCAACTATAGTAGTATTGTCCTTATCCATGGTCACTCGCCGTGCCCGGCCAAGGTCCTCAACAGTAACCGACTCCAGCTTACGCCCTACCTCCTCCGAGATTACCTTGCCTCCAGTAAGGATGGCAATATCCTCAAGCATTGCCTTGCGCCTGTCGCCAAAGCCGGGGGCTTTAACCGCAATAACATTTAGGGTGCCCCGTAGCTTATTGACCACCAGGGTAGCTAGGGCTTCACCCTCAACGTCCTCAGCCATAACCAGCAGGTTCTTTGAAACCTGCAATATCTTCTCCAGGGCTGGCAAGAGGTCAGATATCGCCGAAATCTTCTTATCAGTGATAAGGATGTAGGGGTCATCAAGCACTGCTTCCATACGCTCGGCGTTGGTGATGAAGTAGGGGCTGATATAGCCGCGGTCAAACTGCATCCCCTCAACATACTCGGTCTCATACTTTACTCCCTTGGACTCTTCCACGGTGATAACCCCGTCCTTGCCTACCTTCTCCATCACCTCGGCAATCAGCTCGCCAATCTCACTGTCTTTTGCCGTGATAGTGCCAACCTGAGCAATCTGCTCCTTACCCTTCACCTCAATAGATATCCCTTTAAGCCCCTCAATAATAGCCTTGGTCGCTTTCTCAATGCCCCGCTTCAGCACCAGGGCGTCAGCGCCGGCAGCCAGGTTCTTGAACCCCTCGCTAATAATGGCATGAGCCAGAACAGTGGAGGTAGTGGTGCCGTCACCACAGGCATCATTGGTCTTGGTCGCCGCCTCCTTAACCAGCTGGGCGCCCATGTTCTCAAAGGGGTCAGGGAGCTCAATATCCTTGGCAATGGTAACCCCGTCATCAATTACCGTTGGTGGACCCCATTTCTTATCCAGGACGACACAGCGTCCCTTAGGTCCCAGGGTCACCTTAACCGCATCAGCCAGGGCATCTACCCCCTGCTTCAGAGCATGCCTGACTTCCTCATCAAATATAATCTGCTTCGCCATCTTAATCCCTCCTTAAATCCTTACTATTACTTAACCTTTTTGGCTAAAATGTCACCCTCACGCAGGATCATGACTTCCTCCTCATCAACCCTATACTCCGTGCCTCCATACTTAGCATAGATTACTATATCACCAACCTTAACATCCATGGCTATCCTTTTTCCATCCTCGGATAGCCTGCCCGGGCCAACTGCCAGGACCTCCCCCTCCTGGGGCTTCTCCTTAGCGGTGTCAGGGAGGACAATTCCCCCCCTCGTCACCTCCTCCCGTTCGATAGGCTTAACTACTAGCCGGTCACCTAGCGGCTGAAGCTTTAGCGCCATTTCCATCCTCCTTCTTTAATATCACTTCAATATAAGTAACTACCCCTAATTTTAGCACTCTCAGCGGAAGAGTGCTAATGTCTATAATAACGCACACGGGCACAAGTCGCAACTCAACATACAGCTATTTATAGCTAATCTAAACCACTGGTAGGCATCTAAGGTCAATAAACAACCCTTTTCTTCACAAAACCTCAACTTTCTCTACCTCACCCCCTTATTCCCCCTCTCCTTCAAAGGAGAGGGGGAAGATAATAGAAGAGGGGCGTTTGCCCCTCTTAAACACGCCGAAAATAAGAGAGTTAAAGAGAGG
>CAYWCO010000100.1:0-3591 GCA_964456815.1 uncultured Dehalococcoidales bacterium
AATAAAGGATAGTATCATTAGTATCGCTTATACTTGGCACCTTAACCCAGAGCCAGGCCTGTTCACTGGCATCGTTCCACTTCTCTATTTCTGCATAGCACTGAGTTATGCCGTCGTTTGTGGTGACGGCAATCTTATAGCGGTTGGCGTCGCTTTGAAGCTCATCAAAGATAAAAGAGACGTCATCGTTATTCCTGCCCGATGACGTGCTTAGATGGACCAAAACGGGTAAATTGGAGAGAGGAGCATCAATGTCATTATGGTCAATGGTAAGCCTGACCCGGTTAGTCAAGCCACACAGCCAGCCAGTGGGCACTCCGTAATCAACCTCCACGGGAATCCAGTCAAGCCTGACCTCACTGGCAGCCCCTTGCGTATAAGCATCAACCCTTACCCTGAAGTTGGTGTCATCAAGTTTTTCCGGTGTCCAGCTCGTAGCCGAGGTAACATCATACCAGTAAGTAGCCTCCGACCCGGTTAGAGTGGTTACCTGCTGGGATGACCAGCTGGTTCCGCCATCCCAGCTAACATCCACCCTTATCTGCTCATCATATTGGGCGTAGTTCACCTGAGCATATACCATTGAAACCCGTATGTCAGGATTTACGTCGGTGCTATAAACCCCGAACTCTTGCAGGGGGTTGGCCCCTGTGCCGTTTATGTCAGCCACCGTCCATGCCGCCCCCGTCGCCGGATTGATAATGTAAGCATAGCTGTAGGTAGTAAAGTTTCCGCCGGGGTTTTCACTCGTAGATACGGTGTGATAATATGTGCCACCAATATTTAGAGAGCTTCTTATATTATTAAGACGAGGGCGTCTTACATCCCTAGCCCTGAAATATATTGTCAGGTCGGTAATGGTTGAACCCGCAGGAACTGAGAATGGGCTAAATGTAAATAAGCAGTGTGCGGATCCACCAGTAGTATTAACGCCGGTCATGTAATCGGCATCATCTGGGATAGTCTCATCTACATCATCCCACCTCGGTGCCGTATCCCACCTTCCACTTACACTTCCGTCGGCAGTAGGAACCCTTTGTTGATTAGCCGTGCCACCGGCACACCAGGCATCATATCTCACCCTGACCTGATTTATCTGATTACCAGTGAGGGCAAAGCCATACCCGGAATATGTGTGGCTTGCCGACGGTGTCCCGCTGGTGATTGAGGCGTATCCCCCGCCGTCGGCATAGGCACTGGTTGGATTTGTCCAGCCGCCCGAGTCAGCAGTGGGGGAGTTAGTGATTAAATCTGGCGCTGCATAGGCGACCTCAGAGCCGACAGAGAGGGTAACCTTGGTCTCAAAGGAAAGCCGACCAATGCCCTCTATGTTCATCTGCCGCGCCGGTAAGAACAGAGTGACCACGCTTAGCGCCAGCACTATGGTGAGAACTATTATAAGTCTTTTAATCATTAGCCTTCTTAAGAATAAATTTATCCACTATAATAGGTTTACCTACTACACTTGTCAACATATTTATCCTATTGTCACCTGCCGGCGCCGGCACTACGGTGACAACTATCGGTAACCTTACCTCCCGGCTTTACTTTTCGGGCACGCCCTTAGCCATGTTCTTTAAGATAGTAAGGATAGCAACGAGGGCGCGCTGTACTTCAGCCGGCTCCCGGGCGAGCACACCGGCCACATAAGGGTCTATCTTATTCCCAGAGTATTCTGGTTCACCCTCAGCCACGCCGGAGGGATGGGGGGATAGGTATCCGGCTAAAGTAAATAGCCCGTCTTCACCCAAGCCCAGAGGCTTGGCAATTCTCCGCAGGACACGGGCTGAAGGATAGCGCTCCCCCCGCTCTATCCGCCCCAAGTGGGACGGGGATACCCCTGACATGGTAGCCAGCTCCTGGAGCGTGAGCGGTATGGTAACCCTTTGCCGCCTAATTATTTCGCCTAAATCAGTGCTATTCTCTTCAAGCATAATAATTTTTTATATAAAATATTGTAGCTCGCCAAATGGCAAATGTCAAATGGCAAATTAACATTTTGATGAGTTTGCCATAAATCTTGCCAGGTGTCGGGATGCCACTGGGGGTAAAGTTGTTTTCAGCCTGCTCACAGTCCAAATTTTAGGCTAATGGGGGTTAATTGTCCATAAAATGGGTGTTAACGTTTCATTAAAAGCGCTCGTTTTTGGCACAAATAGGACACTTTTAGGACATTTGGGTGGCGGACGAAAGTACCATTCCTTGACGGCTAAAGCCACCGGTTATACAATGGCAGGGCTGTTGAAAATGGCTAAAAAATACGATGTTATCATCGTTGGTGGTGGTCCGGCGGCTATCTTCGCCGCCCTGGAGCTGTCCCAGGCATCTAGTCTGGATGTCCTGCTTATAGAGAAGGGGAGACATATGGATAAACGCCACTGCCCCAGCCGTGACACCGGCGGTCCCTGCTTGCCATGCTCGCCGTGCAACCTTGTCTGCGGCCTGGGTGGGGCTGGTGCCTTCAGCGACGGCAAGCTGACCCTATCACCGGCGGTTGGCGGCAGGCTCACCAGTTACCTCGGGGAGAGGGGGACGGGAGCCCTTATCCATTATGCTGATGAGGTCTACCTCAGGTTTGGTGCCCCAAACAAGCTGTATGGTGTTGGCAAAGAGGTTGACGTGCTGAGCAAAAAGGCTGATAAAGCCGGGCTCAAGCTGGTGGCGGTACCCATCCGCCACCTGGGCACCGAGAATTGCCGGTCGGTGCTTAGGGCGATGTGGGATTACCTCAGCCCCCGTATAGAATCCAGGCTGGAGACGATGGTTTCCAGTATTATTGTTGATAAGGGCAAGGTCAAAGGGATTAGGACTGAAGCCGGGGAGAGCTTTGACTGTAACTACCTTATTCTGGCTCCGGGGAGGGAGGGAGCCGACTGGCTCACCCAGGAAGCGAGCCGGCTCAAGCTGACCATGGATATCAACCCCATTGATGTTGGGGTCAGGGTTGAGGTGCTGGCGGCAGTGATGGAGGAATTAACCGGCGTCCTCTATGAGTCAAAGCTGGAGTTCCGCTCAAAGAGCTTTGACGACCGGGTCAGGACCTTCTGCATGTGTCCCGGCGGGGAGGTCATCATGGAGTCCACCGGTGGCGTCGACCCGGTAATTACCGTTAACGGCCATAGCTATGCCGAGCGTAGCACCAGCAACACCAACTTCGCCCTGCTGGTGAGCACAACCTTCACCAAGCCGTTTCACGAGCCAATCGCCTACGGCAAATACCTGGCGAGGCTGGCTAATATTCTCAGCGGCGGGGTTCTCTTGCAGCGCTTTGGCGACCTCATGGAGGGGCGGCGTTCCACCCCGGCCCGCATTGAAAGCGGCTCGGTTCAACCTACGCTGCAGGATGCCACCCCCGGCGACCTCAGCTTTGCCCTCCCTTACCGCTACCTCACCGGGATAGTGGAGATGCTCCAGGCGATGGACAAGCTGGTTCCGGGAGTGGCTTCGCACCACACCCTGCTCTACGGCATCGAGGTCAAGTTCTATTCCTCCCGCCCCCAGCCCAGCCCCGGCCTGGAGACCGAGGTCGGCAACATGTTCGCCTTCGGCGACGGCGCCGGCGTCAGCCGCGGCTTAATCCAGGCTTCGGTT
>CAYWCO010000101.1:0-3537 GCA_964456815.1 uncultured Dehalococcoidales bacterium
GCGGTTAGCTCAGTTGGTTAGAGCACTGCGTTGACATCGCAGAGGTCACTGGTTCGAGCCCAGTATCGCCCACCATATGCCTTTAAGTAATTCCCCAATCCCGGTAACCCCGCTGAATGGTAGCCACGTACTCCACGGAAGGTCTGGTCTCTTCTGACTGCTCAGCCTTGATATAGACCAGGGCTTTTACCGGCTCACCATCCTCGGGGAAGACAACCACCTCTCTCCGATTATAGATACTGGGGTAGCCCTCGTCTCTATCAAGAAATCTCAAGTCCCTCTCCGAAATCTCATAGACACCGCCCATAACCTTCTCCCCTTTAAGCGGCTTGATGCTGGCAACCCCACCATGCCATTTTCTTGACCAGCCGGTGAATATCAGCTTGAAATTGGGGAGGGTGGCGGTGAACCTCGGCCTGGCGTCAGGGCAGCGCTCCGCCATCTGCTTACGATTAAGATTAGAGGCGTAGGCAAAGTAGTACATCACTCCCTCCAATCCACAGCGGTCTAATTATACACTCTCTTGATAGCCTAAGGCTACAAATTGATTGCTAGAGCGCCAATTAGTTATAATGTAACGGCAATGATTGTCCAGAGTGATTTTGACGGCACCATTACCGAAGAGGACGTCAGCTTTGCCCTGCTTGATACCTTCGCCCAGGGCGACTGGCGAGAATTGTTCCAGTACTACCGGGAGAATAAGATACCCGTCGGCGAGTTCAATACCAGAGCCTTTGCCATGGTCAAGGCAAGCAAAGCCGAGCTACTCAAGGTTGCCCGGGACAAGGTAAGGCTGCGCGCCGGGCTTCAAGAGCTGGTAAGCTACTGCCGCGACCGGGGCTTTCGCTTCGTGATTGTAAGCAACGGGCTGGACTTCTATATAACCGCCATCATGAAAGACGCCGGGCTGGGAGATATTGAGGTATATGCGGCAAAAACCCGCTTCCATCAGGGGGGGGTTAGGGTCCAATATATAGGTCCGGACAACACGCCGATGCTCAGCAATTTCAAGGATGCCTATACTAAGATTTTTCTAAAGCAGGACAACCGGCTAGTATATGTGGGGAACGGTCCTTCTGATGTCCCCCCGGCGGTTCATGCCCATCACGTCTTCGCCAGGGATGGGATGCTTGACGGCTGCCGGGAGATAAACCTCAAGTGCACGCCGTTTAACGACCTTAATGACGTTGTCCGGGGCTTGGAGTCACTGTAAGCAGGCTTTTTACTCCCACAGCTTTTCAATATCTTTTCCGGCTTCCTCGGGGAGAAAGTCCTTATAGGATTGGGGCGAGCCGTACTCCCTCGTTCTGACCACCACCGGCATGGGCACGGCATGACCGAAGATGAGCGCCTGCTGCTTTGACTCCAGCTTGGACAGCACTGATTTAAGCTCGCTTTTATTGGGCACGCCGGTAAGCACACCCTCAATGTCCCGCTCATCATCAAGGAGGCAGCTTATCTTGGTCCCCACCTGCGACATAACCTCGCTGTCAATGCCGCTTGGTCTCTGGTCAATCACCAGCAGGGTAACATTATACTTGCGCATCTCGCGGGCGATGTTGCCGAAGATAGTCCGGCTGGCGACCTCGGGGTTGAGAAAGCGATGCGCCTCCTCGATGGTTATCACCAGCTGACGCGGCTGGGCAGAGCCGTCGCCTATTGCCCTTTCCATCGCTTGCCGGTATCGGGCGTGGATGCGGCGGGTAAGCAGGTTCGCCACCAGAATATAGGCAGTAATATCGGTATACCTGCCGAATTCCAGGATAACGTTTGTCCCCCGGTCAAGGTACTCCAGGATGCGCTTAACGGTATTGTCCGGGGCGTGGGGCATTAAGAAGGGAAGCCGCCCGATGGTTGCCAGACCTCGCTGCAGGTTCTGAAGGGTGCTCTCATGAATGTTCAAGCCTTCGGGCAATTCCTCAGCCGCTTTCAGGTTGAGGGTATCCTGGAGCCAGCTCCTGCCGAATCTCCTCGCCAGCTGGTGGACGGCTTCAACGGCGAGGTCGGTCAGGTTTAGAGTCTGGCGCAAAAGGGCAATGTCCTCAGGCTCTATCTCGTCATAGCCTATCCTGACAACAAAATCGGTGCTGACCTTCCGGCGCCGCGAGCTTTCCTCATCAAGGGTAAACACCGCCACCTGCGAGGGGAAGAGCTGCTTCAGGGCTTTAACCTTGCGCCCCCGCTCGTCGTGGCTTTCCCAGCCGTACTCGCTGTGCATATCAAAGACCAGGCTCACCGCCGCCCCCTTCTGCAGCATGCCGATTAAAAGCAGGCGGGTAAGAAAGGTCTTGCCCGTGCCGCTCTTGCCGAAGACGCCGTTGGAGCGCTTGACCAGCTCCTCTAAATTAAGGCAGACCTTGGTCTCCATGTCCAGCGGCGTGCCGATAAAGAACCTCTTTTCATCCTCGGTGCCGAAGACAAGCTCAACGTCTCTCTGCGAGGCAAGCCTTACCTCCGAGAAATGGCTGGGGATGGTCTTAACCGGCTGGGGCCCTTCAAGGATAGTGGTGGCGTCGCCGCTGATGACCAGGCTGGGGGAAACATGAATAGTGCCGAAGGTGCTGGTTCCGGCTACCACCTCGGCGATAAAGGGGTCGGAGGTGTCGGGGGGGACTACGGTCAATGTGGGGTCGGTTACGCCGAGGCTGACATCGCTTATCATGCCGAAGAAGCGCCGCTTCTGCCCCTCAATGGTGACAAACCGCCCCACTACCATGTCCTCCACCGAGGCTGAGCTATCAAGCCTGACCTCCACCCCCTTACCCAGCGAGCCGGAGACGACAATACCAAGCCTCTGGTTCTCGGTCATGGCTTAATCCTCCCCAGAATGGCTTTGAGCTGGCTGAGGTCGCCGCTGAGCCGAAGGGCTAATTCCTTGCCGGCGGCGACCAGAAAAGTGCGAGGGTCTTCATACGCCTGGCTCATCTGGCGAAGGGCAGCGCCGACAAGCTCCTCGGTTGATACCGGCAAACTGGCGTTAATTAGTATATTAAGAAAGTCAAAGGACTGCCCGAACTCCCTGATTTCTTCCGGCGGGCACTGGTAGACAAAGCTGTGGATTCGGGCGGGCGTGGGCGGAAGATAATGATACAGCTTATCACCCTGCTTATGCCCCACCACCAACACCCCGAACTCGCTCTTTAATAGTTTTAATAGCTGGGGGCTCTGGCGGTAGATTTCCTCCTCGGTTGTTTCGTCCTTGCCCCGGGCAATGGGGCGCCTGCCCGGCTCAAGGCTGGTGGTGGTGGCGTTACAGACAATGCCGTACAGCTCCAGCTGCCGGTCTCTGGTCTTCACCAGACTGCCCAGCGGCGGAATCTGGTAAAGCTCATAGCACTGGGCAACAAAGTCCGTAGTGCTGGCTTGGATAACCTCGCCCACTCTCTGTGGTTCTGCCATATAAGGCTTCGCCCTTCTTACTTACTTATTTCTTCTTTGGCTTCTTGGCTTTCTTTACGTTCTTTCTGCCTTTGCTTCCCATTTGTTGAACCTCCTCTAGACTTGTATTAGGTAACCCCATCCCCTTTATCCCCTTCC
>CAYWCO010000102.1:0-3535 GCA_964456815.1 uncultured Dehalococcoidales bacterium
AGTGTGCTATACTGTTATGCTAATTACGAATAATAGAAAGGGGTTTAAACTTGCCGGAACAAGTCACCATTAAGGAGTTATTAGAAGCCGGGGCTCACTTTGGCCACCAGACCAGCCGCTGGCACCCGGCGATGAAGAAATATGTTTTCACCAAGCGTGAGGGTATTCACATCATTGACCTGGAACAGACTGCTGGCATGTTAGCCAGGGCGTGCCAGTTTGCTCAGGACGTAGCCGCAGAGGGTGGCACCATCCTTTTTGTTGGCACCAAAAAGCAGGCTCAGGAAGCCATAGAACAAGAGGCACAACGCTGCGGCATGTACTATGTCAATCAACGCTGGCTGGGAGGGGTGCTGACCAATTTTGCCACCATCCAAGCCCGAATCGACCAGCTAGTCCGCCTGGAAGACCAAAAATCCAGGGGGGACTTTGAGCGTCTGCCGAAAAAGGAAGCACTAAAGCTGGGGGAGGAGATTTTGCGCCTCAACCGGCAGATGGGCGGTTTTAAGGAGATGACAAGTCTGCCCAATGCGCTATTCATTATTGACCCGACCAAAGAAAGGATTGCCCTGGCTGAAGCCAGGCGCATGGGGATACCGGCTATAGCCATAGTTGATACCAATTGCAACCCTAATGAGATAGACTACCCCATCCCCGCCAACGACGACGCCATCAAAGCCATCAGGCTCGTCTGCACTAAGATTGCCGATGCCATTATTGAAGGTAAAGCTGGCGAGGCAGCGGCTCCGGCTGAGGTGGGCGAGGGGGAGAGCCTGGAAATCACTGAAACCTTTGTTTTCAGCCCCGACGAAGATAAAGTACCCGCTGAGGATAAAGTACCTAACGAAGATAAGGAACCCGCCGAAGATAAGGGAGGAGAGGCTTGAAAATCCGGGTAGAGACAGTAAGGGAGCTAAGAGACCAGTCTGGAGCCGCTGTTATGCAGTGCCAGAACGCCCTTGTTGAAGCCAAAGGGGACATAGAAAAGGCACTCCAGATTTTAAAACAACAGAGCCTTTTTCAAGCCGAAAAAAAGGCAATGCGCTCTACCAGCCAGGGGTTAGTTGAAGCCTATATCCACGCCGGGGGGCGCATTGGCGCCATGGTTGAGGTAAACTGTGAAACCGACTTTGTTGCCCGCACCGATGAGTTCAAGGAGCTGGCTCACCACCTGGCAATGCAGGTAGCCGCCATGAACCCTCGGTTTGTCTCAGAAGAAGAAGTCCCCCCGGGAAGCGAGGTTGAACCGCAAACACACTGCCTGCTCCTTCAAGCCGATATAAAGGAGCCGGAGAGGACGGTCAAGGAAATCATTACCGAAACTATCGCCAAGGTAGGAGAGAATATCAAGGTAAGCCGATTTGCCCGCTTTGAACTGGGCAAGTTGGAATCAGAAAAATGAGTGCCGCCAAATATAAGCGTGTCCTGCTTAAACTCAGCGGCGAAGCCTTCGCCGGTGGAGCCGATTACGGCATCGACACCGCCACCCTGACCAAGATAGCCAGGCAGATTAAGCAGGTGGCAGAGATGGGCATTGGTGTGGCCATTGTTGTCGGCGGCGGTAACATCTGGCGCGGGGCTAAGGCTGAGGAGGAGGGGATGGACAGGGCTACCGCTGACTACGCCGGTATGCTGGCGACAGTAATAAATGCCCTTGCCCTCCAGGACGCCCTGGAGAGAGAAGGGGTAACTACCAGGACCCAGTCAGCCATAGTTATCCAACAGGTGGCTGAGTCTTATATCAGACGCCGAGCTATTCGCCACCTGGAGAAGGGACGGGTGGTTATCTTCGCCGGGGGCACCGGCAACCCCTATATGACCACCGATACCGCATCGGCACTGCGAGCGATAGAAATCGAAGCCGATGTCCTGCTTATGACCAAGAATAACGTTGATGGCATCTACACCGCCGACCCCCTCACCAACCCCAAAGCCAAGAAGTTTGACAAACTCACCCACCTTGAGGCGCTAAACCTCCGCCTGGAGGTAATGGACGCCACTGCCCTCTCCCTCTGCCTGGAAAACAAGCTGCCGATACTCGTCTTCGACCTCCAGGCACCGCGCAGCCTGGAACGGGTGGTGAAGGGCGAGGCTATCGGCACCCTGGTATACGCCAAGGAGTAATATGTCCAGCTCCAGTCTACAGAACACTGAAGCCAAGATGCGAGCCTCGGTTGAGGGATTAAAGCGTGAACTGGCTTCCATCCGCACCGGGCACGCCACCCCCGCCCTGGTGGAACACCTCAAGGTAGAATACGGCGGCGCTCTCACCCCACTCAATCAAATCGCCGGCATTTCCGCACCCGAGGCAAGGCTCCTCGTCATCCAGCCATGGGACCGAACCAGCATACCAAACATAGAGAAGGCTATCCTCAAGTCCGAGCTGGGGCTAAATCCTGCCATCAGCGGCAATATAATCCGGCTAACTCTGCCACTACTAAGCGTGGAGCGGCGACAGGAGCTAACCAAGGTGGTGCGAAAGAGGGTTGAGGAAAGAAAGATTATGATACGCAACCTGAGGCGCGACACCATGGGTGAACTTAAAGGGCTCGAGAAAAACAGGCAAATCTCGCAGGACGAGCATAAGCGCGCCCTGGACCAGCTACAGAAGCTTACCGACAGCTTCATTGCCGATATTGAGCAGATAGCCCGAGATAAAGAAGCCGAACTGATGGAGGTCTAGTATAACTACAGCCGAAAGAATTACTGCTCTCCCTAACCACATAGCCATTGTCCCCGATGGCAACGGTAGATGGGCAGAACAGCGTGGGCTACCCCGACTTGAAGGCCACATGGTAGGGGCAGAAAACCTGAGCACTGTGATTGAATACCTCAACGACCGCCAGATAAAATATGTAACCGTTTACGCCTTCTCCACCGAAAACTGGAATCGCCCCGAGGTTGAGGTCAAGGGTCTATTTCGTCTCTCCGAGGAGCAAATAAATAAAGACCTTCCCCGGTTTCATAAGAAAGGGGTCAGATTCCGCCACCTTGGTCGCCTCCAGGGGTTGCCGCAAAGCCTGCAGGGAACAATAAATAGAGCGGTGGAGCTGACCAAAAACAATACCGGGACGACCCTCAACCTCGCCTTCAATTACGGAGGTCGCACCGAGATTTTAGATGCCATCCGCCGCATTATCGCCGATGGCGTACCGGTGGAAAAACTGGATGAAAAATTATTCAGTAGCTATCTTTATATCACCGACCTGCCCGATGTTGACCTGTTAATCCGCACCGCTGACGAACTCCGCCTTAGTAACTTTTTGCTCTGGCAGACGGCTTATAGCGAATACTACTTTACCAAGGTTCTGTGGCCCGACTTCAACGCCCAAGAGGTTGACAAAGCACTGCTAGCCTACAGCCAGAGGAAAAGGCGCTTCGGTGGATTATAATTTTAGTAACCTACTAACCCTTTTATATCTTTTCCCACCCACCGCCCTTAAGAGGAAGGGGAGCTAAGAGAGGGTTCACCCACCACCCTCAAGGAAGGGGCAACGAAATAAAAGAAGTTTAAGAGGCGCGAAGTCCACTAGGG
>CAYWCO010000103.1:0-3518 GCA_964456815.1 uncultured Dehalococcoidales bacterium
ATCCTGTAATTTTCTCTTCCTACCCCCTCGAAAGCGGGGTGCTTAGGAGAGGTGAAGCCCCCTCTTTTTTTATTTCTCCCCTATTGAAAGAATGACTAAAATAAAAGGGGCGTCTAAGAGGGGCGCTAGCCCCTCTTTCTTGTTCTTCCCCCTCTCCAAGAATGGAGAGGGGGATAAAGGGGGTGAGGTTGATAAATAATTGAGTTCACGACCCTAATGCATTATACTGTTATTGCTGGAGGTGAGATTATGCTGGCGGTGCAAAATCTCCGCTTAAAGCTCAATGGCAAATCCATAATTGATGATTTAAGCCTTGATATTAAGAAGGGTGAAATCCACGGGGTTCTGGGGGAGAATGGGACCGGTAAGACCACCATCGCCTACCTCGTAATGGGGGTGAATAACTACAAGCCCACCGGGGGAAAAATGCTCTTTGAAGGTCAGGATATTGCTGACCTTTCCGTTTCCCAGCGGGCGAAGATGGGGATAGGTCTGGCCTGGCAGGAGCCGGCCCGAATTGAGGGGCTGACGGTGAGGGACTACCTCAGCCTCAGCGGCAGGAATCAGGGGAGTGAGCACATTGAACGCTATTTGCGTATGGTAGGTCTGGAGCCGGCGCAATATTTAGATAGGGATATTGATGCCACCCTGAGCGGTGGGGAGAGGAAGAGGATTGAGCTGGCTTCGGTGCTGGCTATGCGCCCGAAGCTGGCGATACTTGACGAGCCTGACTCAGGCATAGATATTGTCTCGCTGCCCTTAATCTTTAACGGCATCGTTGAGATGAACAAGCAGGGCTCATCGGTTTTACTGATTACCCACAGTGAAAAGATGGTGGAGATAGCCCACCGCGTTTCTATACTATGCGCTGGTAAGATAATCAGGACGGGAACACCCCTAGACACAAGTGAGTGGTTCAAGGATAACTGCCGGACCTGCCTCCATATCAACGAGCCGACTGAGGTAGCATGATTAGCCAATCAGTGGAAAAAGAATATCAGGGAATGCTTGACGCCTATGAAAAGGCGGGTGGGGACAAGAGCGCCCTAAAAAGTAAGGATATCGCCAAGCTGGTTATTCATGAGAACAGGGTGCTTGGTAGCGACGGCGTTAAGGGGCTAAAGATAGAGACCAGGGAGACCAAGACCGGCGTTGATGTCCATCTCCTGGTGGAAGAAGGAGCTAAGATACCCCGCCCCGTCCACCTCTGCTTTGGCGTCCTGCCCAAGGAAGGGCTTCAGGAAATTGTCATGAGGGTGGATGCTAAGGACAACAGCGAGGTGGGCGTAATTGCCCACTGCATCTTCCCCCACGCCGTCAGGGTGATACACAAGATGGACGCCGACATAAACATTGGCAGTAACGCCAGGTTTGACTATAAAGAGACCCACTATCATGGGGAAGCCGGCGGCGTTGAGGTAATCCCCAAGGCAAAGGTCAGGGTGGGGAAGGGTGGAGTCTGGCAGAGCACCTTCGCCTTGAGCCAGGGGCTTGTCGGCAAGCTTGACTATGATTTTGAGGTATTCTGTCAGGAGAAGGCGGTGGCGGAGCTGGTGGTAAAGGTATACGGCAGGGGTTCGGATGACATAAAGGTCTGGGAGAAAATCTACCTTGATGGGGTGGGGGCAAGGGGTCTGGCCAAGAGCCGCATCGTGCTCAGCGATAGGGCTAAGGCTGAGGTCAGGGGCGAAACATACGGCAATGCCCCCCTCGCCCGAGGGCATGTTGATTGCATTGAGCTGGTCAACGGCACCGAGGCGGTAGCCCTTGCCATACCCATCGTCTCGGTAACCAACGATAAGGCAAAGGTAACCCACGAAGCAGCTATCGGCAGCATAGATAAAAAACAGGTGGAGACCTTGATGGCAAGGGGGCTGGACGAGAACGAGGCGGTGGATGTCATTGTCAGGGGCATCTTGAGGTAACCGGCGTGTCGCTGGATTTAACCAAGGTGGCGGCTCAAATTTCGGGCATGGTTGCCGGGCTGAAAGCCGGCGACAAAGAAAGGCGAGAGCGTCTTCACTATGCCCTCGGTGTTCTGCGTGATAAGTCCATTGACCTTGACCGCCTGCGCCAGAGGATAGAAGATAGCCAGCGCAAGACAACCTGGCTGGTGGCTGGCCTGGTTGACGGGCTTGACCACTGCTATAAACCCCCACCCCTCCCCCCGGAGTTTACCGTTATCGCCACCGATGGCTCTAATATTGACGTTGACCGGCACCGCTCCCCGAGGTGCTATTTGATAAATATCGGGGCTGCCGTTCTCGGCTACGGCGCTCAGCCCAGCGCCACCCTTGATAGCTTCCCCCGGCTCTATTTCGGGGATGAAGAGCTGGTTATTGCCCCGGAAAGGGGCCGCCAGCAACCGGTGGAGGGCGTGCTTCTGGGCATCAAGCGCGCTGTCGAGGAGGCTAAGGCTTTAGCCTCTCTGGCTCAAGAGCTACCCCCAAACAGTTCAACACTGGCGCTGCTTGACGGCTCGCTTATTTTGTGGGGTCTTGAAGCCTACCCCGAATTTGTCACCGAGGCGCTTCTGGATAAGGGCTTTATCCCTTGTCTGGAGAAAATGAGGGAACTTAAAATCGCCCTTGCCAGCTACATCAGCTTTCCCCGCAGTACCGATGTCGTTAATTCCCTGCGGGTGGCTATTTGCCCCTATGAAGCCCCCGACTGCGACCGCTACTGCCCCAATAAGGAAAAGGGCTGCGACAAGGTAGCCGGCGTTAGGGACCGTGAGCTGTTCATAGAGCTACTGGGGCAGGGGGAGAGGTCAGCCCTCTTTACCAGCCAGTCGTCCATTGTCCAGAAGCGCTACGGGGAGCACCGCGTCTATTTCTTCTATCTCAGGGTGGATGATGAAATCGCCCGCGTTGAGATTCCAAGATGGGTGGCAAAAGACGAAGCCTTGCTCAATCTGACTCATGGTCTGGTCTTGGACCAGTGCCGGCGGGGACACGGCTACCCCGTGGCGCTAAGTGAAGCCCACGAGAAAGCCGTGGTAACCGCCGCCGATAGAGAAGAGTTCTGGCGTGTGGTAGAATCTCTAATGGTGGAGGAAAAACTCCCCACCCCCACCTCCGCCAAGAGTTTTAGTAAGAGGACAAGGTGGGTTTAGGAGTGAGTAGAGTTTGAAGATGGAATCTCAACAGACTTCAGATAGACAAGCAAGGAAACTAGGTGTGCCGATTAGGCTTGTAATGCTTATTCCGCTTGGTCCTTCGGGCTTTCTATTGCTATCCTTATTTGCCGGGATTGGTTGGGCTATGCTCTTTGTTGCACTTCTTCATTTATTACTCACCCTTATTCCACTTAGCAGTTGGCTAGGTCGTTTCATAGTGGGCGCTGACGATTATGAGTTGCACAAAAATACTATTACTAAGACCAAGAATAGCTTGTTCTACAGAGCATTCTTTCTTATCGGTATGAACCTATTCTATTTCTTTATCACGTTTATACTCTTTAATTTTAACATTAGTATCCTTGACTTTATTCAGTTAATCGCTGCTGGACAGTAAGAT
>CAYWCO010000104.1:0-3395 GCA_964456815.1 uncultured Dehalococcoidales bacterium
GCTCTGTGACCAGGGCTATACCTTCAATACCACCACCGATACTGAGATTATTGCTAACCTTATCATGTCTTCCCCGGAGAAAAGCTGGGTGGACAAGATAAAGTATGCCATGCATCGGCTTCAGGGAGCCTACTCTCTAACCCTGATGACCAACCATACCCTGTACGGGGTCCGTGACCCCTTGGGTGTGCGCCCCCTGTGTCTGGGGGAGATTAATGGCGGCCAGGTTATCGCCTCGGAGAGCTGTGCCCTTGACCATATTGGCGCCCGCTTTGTCCGGGAGATTGAGCCCGGTGAGATAGTAGCTATTAGCGATAATGGAATTGATAGTTACTGGGTAGAGGCGAGCCGGAAGGCTTTATGTATCTTTGAGTATATCTACTTTGCCCGCCCTGATTCGGTGATTAATGGGCGGCTGCTTTACCTGGCACGGCTGGCGATGGGCGCAGGGCTGGCTGAGGAACACAAGGTGGATGCCGATTTGGTTATGGGTGTGCCTGATTCGGCTACCGCCGCCGGCATTGGTTACGCCCGCTATTCCGGTATACCCCTGGCTGAGGGGTTACTCAAAAATCGCTATGTTGGGCGTACCTTTATTGAACCTGACCAGCGCATCAGGGACCTTGGCGTTAAGCTGAAGTTTAACCCCCTGCCCCAGATGCTTGATGGCAAGCGAGTGATCGTAATTGACGATAGCATCGTCCGCGGCACTACCACCCCCAAGGTGGTGGGGCTGCTGAGACGGGCAGGGGCTAAAGAGGTGCATATGCGTATCTGCGCCCCGCCCCTCCGCTACCCCTGTTTCTTTGGTGTGGATATGGCTACACGCGCTGAGCTAATCGCGGCTCAGAAGACGGTGCCTGAGGTCAGGGATTTTATCGGCGCTGACTCACTGGGCTATCTGAGCATTGACGGACTGATTAAGGCGGTGTCTCTGCCGCGGGATATCTTCTGCCTTGCCTGCTTCACCGGCGACTACCCCATTCCGGTACAGCTTCAGATGGATAAGCTGGCGCTGGAGACTGTCCCCCCTGATGAATAAGATGAATAACCCCCCAAGCTAAACCCTCTTCAAACCTCTGGCTAAGGCTCTTTGGGATTTGAGTTGCAGCTCACTTTCTGCTAGTCTAAAGGCGGAGGCGATTGTTGGCAATCAAGCATACCTATACCGAAGCCGGGGTCAATATTGCCCTTGCCGCTAAAGCCAAAGGGTTGATAAAGAAACACGCCGCTACCACCCTCCGCCCCGAGGTCTTGGGTGATATAGGCTTTTTTGGCGGGCTCTTTGAATTCAAGGGGTATAAGGAGCCGGTTCTGGTCTCCAGCGTTGATGGGGTGGGGACTAAACTCAAGCTCGCCTCGGTGCTGGGCAGGCATGAGGGCGTTGGCATTGACATCGTCAATCACTGCCTTAACGACATATTCACCTGCGGCGCCGAGCCACTTTTCTTTCTGGACTACATCGCTATGGGTAAGCTGAAGCCGGAGGCGGTGGAAGCTATCGCCCGCGGGCTGGCTTCTGCCTGCCGTGAGGTGGGCTGTGCCCTTATCGGCGGCGAGACGGCGGAGATGCCGGGACTGTACACCGGCGAGGACTATGACCTGGTCGGCTTTATTGTCGGGGTGGTGGAAAAGGATAAAATCCTCATGGGGAAGACGATTGCGGCTGGCGATGTTATCATGGGCTTGCCCTCAAGCGGGCTTCATACCAACGGCTATTCCCTGGCGAGAAAGGTCTTCGGCGAGACCGCCTCAGCGCTGAATAAACGCTACCCCGAGCTGGGCAGGACTGTGGGCGAGGCGCTTCTTGAGCCTCACCGCAGCTATTATCACCAGTTAAAGCCTTTATTGCCCTTCGTTAAGGGCATGGCGCATATCACCGGCGGCGGCTTGATTGATAATGTACCCCGCGTTCTGCCCCAAGGTCTGGCGGCAAAATTTAACAGCCAGTCGTGGGCAGTTCCGCCTATCTTTCAGCTTATAGAGAAGCGGGGCAATATTGACCGAGACGAGATGTTTCATGTATTTAATATGGGTATGGGCATGGTTATAATTTGCTCGGCGGGTAATGTTGACCATTTTACCAAGTCACTGCCTGAGGCTAAACTTATCGGCGAGGTGGTAAAGCGGGGGGAGGCGAGGGTAATCATCGAGTAGGGAGAATAGGAATTTGACCAAGGAGAATGTTCTCTGGGCCACGCTACTTACTGCCTTGGCTATCGCCTGTTTTCCGGTCAATCCCCTCGTCTTGGCCGGCGTTATAGAGGTGGAATCGTACCTGCCGCTGTTCATCATCGGCTGGGTTGTCTGGGCTGGGGGCATGATACTGGTCATGGCGCCGATAGTTATGTTCCCGCGGCGGGGTGGAGTCCCCAAGGGGAAGCCGTTTGTAAAAACCACCCGTCTGGTTGACAGCGGAATTTACGCTATTGTCCGGCATCCGCAGTACACGGGTGGAGTTTTAGCCATATTCCTCACTACCTTATTATGGTACCCGCACTGGTTATTCGGGGTGCTAGGTGCGATTGGCGCGGTGGTTGTCTACCTGAGTTGTAGGGAAGAAGACAAACGCCTGGTAAAGAAGTTCGGTGATGACTATAAGCGTTACATGCAGAGGGTGCCCAGGATGAACTTCTTGCTGGGGATAGTAAGGCTAGCGCGAAGTAGCAAGTAAAGGGAGGTATTATGCGAGCCATTGTTAGCGTATCCGATAAAACCGGTGTAACCGACTTTGCCCGGGGCTTGAGCCAGCTTGGCTTTGAGGTCTTCTCTACCGGCGGCACGAAGAAAGCGCTGGCGGGGGCTGGGGTGCCGGTAAAGAGCGTCTCTGAGATTACCGGCTTCCCCGAAATTCTTGACGGCAGGGTGAAGACCCTCCACCCCATGGTTCACGGCGGTATCCTGGCTAACCGTAAAATAAAAGCCCATATGGAGGAATTAGCCAAGCATAATATCGGTGAAATCAACCTGGTGGCGGTCAATCTTTATCCCTTCGTCCAGACGGTGGCTAAGGAGGGGGTTAGCCTTGATGAGGCGCTGGAGAATATTGATATCGGCGGACCAACCATGATTCGAGCGTCAGCCAAGAATTTCCCCAGCGTCATCGTGGTTGTTGACCCCGCTGACTACCCTCTGGTTCTGGAGAAGTTGAAGAAGGGAGACCTGGACTTAACCGAGCGCAAAAGGCTGGCGCAGAAGGCTTTTCAGCATGTAGCCGTCTATGATACCGCAATCTCCCAGTACCTGAGGGGGGATACCGAAGGCTTCCCTGAGGATATGACCGTCGCCCTCAAAAAACGCTACGGGCTTCGCTATGGTGAGAACCCGCACCAGCAGGCTGCCTTCTACGCCGAGCCGGCGGTGGGGGGTGGAGGGGATACTGGCATCACCTGGGC
>CAYWCO010000105.1:0-3371 GCA_964456815.1 uncultured Dehalococcoidales bacterium
TCCCTGAATTATCTTAGCCCTGAATTTTGCCCTTAGCTATGGTCACCAGACTAGCAAAAGCCTCAGGCTCCCTGACCGCCATATCAGCCAGCATCTTGCGGTTAATCTCAACGCCAGCCTTTTTCAAGCCAGCCATAAACTCACTATAGGTAAGACCCTGAGACCGGCTGGCAGCACTGACCCGCAAAATCCACAGCCGTCTCATATCGCCCTTCCGCTCCCGGCGGTGGGCATAGGCATAGCTCAGTGCCTTAAGCATAGACTCGCGAGCCCGTTTGATAAGGGAATGCTTGGTTGCTCTATGCCCCTTGGTCAGGGCTAGCACTTCTTTATGTCGTCTATGGCTAGTTACGCCCCTCTTTACCCGTGGCAAAATATCCTCCTAGTTCAGCCGTAGGGCAAAAGCCTTTTTACCCTAGCCCTATCAGCAGGAGATACCGGTATGGTCTCATCATAAAGCCGCTTGGTGCGCTTGGCTTTTCGGCGGCGCAGATGGCTCTTACCAATCTTAACCCGCATAATTTTGCCGCTACCGGTGATATGGAAGCGGCTCTTTGCTCCCTTATGGGTCTTTATCTTCGGCATTCTAAGACTCTTTTACCCCCTCCCCGGTTTTAATCTGCGGCTCCCCGGAAACATCCTGATTCTTCTGGGTGCTCTTTGGCGTCACCGGCGACAGGATTACGGTCATGCTCTTTCCCTCTATCACCGGCTGCCTGGCAATAGCCGCCGCCCCCTGCAATGATTCCGACACCCGCTGAAGTAGTTTCCAGCCAAGCTCAGGGTGGGTGATCTCACGCCCCCTGAACCTTATCGTTACCTTGACCTTGTCCCCCTCATCCAGCAACTTCCTGATTGTTCTAACCTTCGCCTCAAAATCGTGGTCATCAATGTTGGGGCGGAACCTGACCTCCCTCAGCAGTGAAACCCTCTGGCCCTTTCTAAGCTCGCGCTCCTTCTTTGCCTGCTCGTATTTATACTTCCCGTAGTCAAGAAGCCGGCAAACGGGGGGCGCTGCCGTAGGGGCTACCTCAACCAGATCAAAACCCTGCTTCCTCGCCGTTTCCAGCGCTTGGTGGCGGGGCATAACACCTAACTGTTCCCCCTTTTCCCCCACCAGGCGGACTTCCCTGGCGATAATCCTCTCGTTGACCCGAAGTAATTTAGCTATTCCCTATTTACCTCCGCTATGAGCAAAAAATATAACATAAGTCCTTACGCTAGTCAAGTTGCAGCCCCGCTGCCCGGCTGGCTATCGCCGCCTTGACGCTTTCTTTAAAGCTGGCAAAGGGATGGGAGTCAAGCTTTTCCCCGCTGCGCAGACGGACGGAAACGGTAGAGGCTTGAATCTCTTTATCGCCGACAACCAGCATATAGGGTATTTTATCAAGCTGAGCGCGGCGAATCTTGAGGTTTACCGTCTCCGAGCGGGCGTCAACCTCCACCCTTACCCCATCGTTTTTAAGCTCCGCCTCCAGCTTGCGGGCATAGTCCAGGTGGCGGTCGGCAATCGGAATCACCATCGCCTGAACCGGCGCCAGCCATACGGGGAAGGCGCCCGCATAGTGCTCAATCAGCGAGGCAAGGAAGCGCTCCATACTGCCGAGCACAGTGCGATGCACCATAGCCACTAAGTGCTCCTGCCCATCCTCACCGGTATAGCTAACATTAAACCGCGAGGGGAGGTTAAAATCAACCTGAATGGTCGGCCCCTGCCACCCCTCAAACTTGATGTCTATCTTGGGCCCATAAAATACACCCTCCCCCGGGTCTACACTATAGTCAAGTCCCTGCCGGCTAAGAGCCCGGCTTAAGGTCTCGGTCGCCTCCTCCCAGACCTTGGTATCGCCGGCATATTTCTCGGGGCGGGTGGAGAGAAATATCTCGTAATTACTAAAGCCAAAGGTATCTACCATAAACATGGCTAAGTCCAAGACCCCCGCAACTTCGTCCTCCAGCTGGTCAAAGCGGCAGAAGATATGGGCATCGTCCTGGGTAAAGCCCCTCACCCGGGACAGCCCGTGCAGCACCCCGGAGCGCTCATAGCGATACACCGTGCCCAGCTCGGCATAGCGCAGGGGTAGCTCCCGGTAGCTGTGGTGGCTGCTCTTATAAATCAGGATATGCCCCAGGCAATTCATCGGCTTGATGATATACTCCTGCCCCTCCACCTCCATCGGGCTGTAAAGGTAATCACGGTAAAACTCCCAGTGACCGCTGGTCTTCCACAAGTCCAGCTTGGCGATGTGGGGGGTATATACTATGTCATAGCCGCGCTTTATGTGCTCATCCTTCCAGAAATCCTCAATGATGCGCCGTATCACCGCCCCCTTGGGGTGCCAGTGGACCAGCCCCGGCCCAGCCTCCTCATGGAAGCTGAAGAGGTCGAGCTCCCTGCCCAGTTTTCTGTGGTCGCGCTTTGCCGCCTCGTCAAGCTTCTTGAGGTGCTCGGCTAGAGCCTCCTCAGTGTCAAAGGCAATGCCATATACCCGCTGCAACATGGGACGATGCTCATCCCCCCGCCAGTAGGCGCCGGCAATACTGAGGAGCTTAAACGCCCCTATCTCCCCGGTAGAACCGACATGGGGCCCGCGGCATAAATCAAGGAACTTGCCCTCCTGATATAAACTAACCTTCTCATCGGGGATTTCATCAATCAACTCCAGCTTATAGGGCTGGGCAGCAAACAGGGCTTCAGCCTTCTTCTTAATCACCTCCTGCCGGGTAAAGGGGGCGTTGGCCGCGATTATCTCCCGCATCTTAGACTCAATGATGGGCAAGTCATCAACGGTCAGTGAGCGAGGCAAATCAAAGTCGTAGTAGAAGCCGTACTCAATAGCGGGACCGATGCCAAATTTAGCCTCGGGGAAGATAGACAGAACCGCCTCCGCCATAACATGAGACGCGGAATGACGCATTATCTCCAATTTTTCACTGTCTTTAGAAGCCACAATTAAAGTCCTGTAATCACCTTACGAATGTCCTTTGATTATATCAGCTACTAGCTGCCTGTGCAATTGACTCAGGTAGAATGCTTATCAACCTCACCCCCTGTGTCCCCCTCTCCATTCTTGGAGAGGGGGAAGAGATTAAAAAGAGGGGCTGGCGCCCCTCTTAGACACCCCTTCTATTTTGGTTCTTCTTTCAATAGGGGGAGAAACAAAAAAGAGGGGGCTAAAGCCCCCCTTAAACACCCCGGTGAAAACAGGGGGATAAGCCGCAAAGCCCCATAGGGCGGGTGGATATCTGCTAATTAATAAGCCACAGACGCCCTAAGGGTGCGTGGGTGGAAAAACAGGGGGATAAGCCGCAAAGCCTAATGGGCGGGAGGGTGGTATCTGCCAAGTAATAAGCCGCAGAAGCCCTAAGGG
>CAYWCO010000106.1:0-3174 GCA_964456815.1 uncultured Dehalococcoidales bacterium
CACTAGGGCTTTGCCCATCTCAGACGCTTCTAAGGGTGGTGGGTGGGAATAGACGCTCTCTTGGATTAACCCCCCTCGATATGTTATGATAGGTCATTAAAAGGGGGCGGAAATGCTAGGGGATTTGGGTACTTCGTGTTGGCTCGGTATGATGTGGCTAATACCGTTATTAGTGGCGTGGGAGATGGCGTGGAAGGGGATTGCTTTGTGGCGAGCGGGCAGAAATGCCCATCTTGTCTGGTTTATATGCCTCTTCATATTTAATACCGTGGGCATACTGCCGATAATATACATCTTTGCCTTCAGTGGGAAGAAAAAGAAGAGGTAAGTGGTGAACCGGACCAGGGGCTTTGTCAACCTGAATAGGTTTAAATCAGGCAGGGCGATTAAGAAGCTCGGCAAGGCCACGCATGATAGGCGTGGAAAGGGGGGCAAGAAATGAGCACGAAGCTTCGTATACTATATATCTTGTTGGGTGTTGGCATCGTTACCCTTGGTGTTGGTCTAGTCCTGCTATTTACCTGCGGAGGCTAAAAGTGAAGGGGAAGGTAAGCTGGTCTTTACTTTGGGCATCGGTAGCGGTTTTCATTGTAGCCGTGTGCCTCTTTTTCATTCCGCCGCTTAGAGAGCTGCTCGCCGGCTCTGAGTTGTTTTTGATGCCGTTTGCCGTCTTCTTTTTGTTAGGCGTGGTATT
This sequence comes from uncultured Dehalococcoidales bacterium, assembly GCA_964456815.1. GTDB lineage: Bacteria > Chloroflexota > Dehalococcoidia > Dehalococcoidales > BS750m-G39 > CAVTZP01. The sequence goes on from CAYWCO010000106.1 coordinate 695, forward strand.
GATAGTCTTAACGGTTAGGGAAAAGATAGCAGGAATGCTTAAAGCATTCTTCTTATTGACCGGTGCTTCCGCTGCCGGGATTTTTGTCTTTATTCTTTTGCATAATGCCGTCTATGGTTTGGCTGATTACTGGTTTAGTGTGGAGTTTGAGGAACCCTTCTTCTTTATTATGGCTATTTTAGTATGCCCGCTTGCTTTTTTGGTTGGCGCTATTGGTAGTATTATCCTCGCCATCAAGAAGGCTCCCTAGGTCGCGGTAGCTGTCATGGCTGTGAAAAAAATTGGTATTCTTTACCACCCGATGATTGCCGCTGCCTCTACCCTGGCTAAGGAACTGGAGGCTTTTCTGGCTGCCAAGGGGGTAGCGGTCTGGCTGTGCTCGGCGTGGGAGGGGGAGCAAGCCACAAGTCAGATGAATGGCACCGAGCTAATCCTGACTGTCGGCGGCGATGGCACCATCCTCCGTGCCACTCAGATTGCGGTTCCCCACCAAATCCCTGTCACCGGCATAAATCTGGGCAGGCTGGGCTTTATGACCGAGCTCAGCGCTGATGAAGCCGAGAAAAAGCTCCCCGCCCTACTTGAGGGAAAGGGCTGGGTTGATGAACGGGCGATGCTTGAGGCGGAGCTTCAACCTGGTGAGTCTGAGCCAGCCACCAGCTTTTATGCCCTGAACGATGTGGTGGTGGCGAGGGGGGCGGTAGCCCGCGTCGTCTATGTTGAAGCCAGCGTTGATGATGAGGCGTTGACCACCTATAAGGGCGACGGCGTTATTGTGGCTACAGCCACCGGCAGCACCGGCTATTCACTGGCCGCCGGCGGTCCCATCCTCCATCCCCACGCTAAGGAGTTTCTACTATTACCGGTAATGCCCCACCTTAGTCCGGCTTACCCCCTGGTATTACCGGAGACGGCGGTGGTCAGGCTGAGCCTGGCTACCACTCATCAGGCGACGCTGGGTATTGATGGTCATATAAACATGCCCTTGACCAGCGGTGCCGTTATAACGGTAAAGCATAGCTCCAAGGTCGCCCGCTTTTTGAGAGTTCATCCCGAAGCCGGTTTTTATGGCTCTCTGGAGCAAAAGCTGAAAGGAAAGCAGTAGATTGAAGGTAGAAGAAGCCAAAATCAGCGATGTCCCTCAGATGCACCAGTTGATTAACTACTTTGCCGAAAAGGACGAGATGCTGCCCCGCTCACTCAGTGAGCTGTATGAGAACATCAGGGACTGTTTTGTCATCAGGGAGGGCGAGCAGGTGCTCGGCTGCGTATCACTGCACGTTTTCTGGTCTGACCTGGCGGAGATAAGGTCGCTGGCGGTAGCCGCGGGTAGCCAGGAGCAGGGCATTGGCGCCGACTTAGTTAAGGCCTGCCTTAAGGAGGCTGAGGAGCTTGGTATTACCACCATCTTCTGCCTGACCTACAAGCCAGCCTTTTTTGAGCAGCTTGGCTTTTCCAAGGTTGATAAGATGGAGCTGCCAAGAAAGGTCTGGACTGAGTGCTACCGCTGTCCCAAGTTCCCCGACTGTGACGAGGTAGCCGTTATCCGCCATTTGAAGCCGTCGGGCTGAAATCATAGAGGGCTAAAATCATAGGGGGCTAAATTGGCTGAAGAGAAAACGTTGTCCAGCGACCTAATCTATGAGGGGCGGGCGGTAAGGCTGCGGGTTGATACCGTAAGGATGCCCAACGGCAGGGATACGACAAGGGAGATTGTAGAGCATAGCGATTGTGTGGCTATTATCGCCCTTGACGATGAGGATAATGTTCTCCTGGTCAAGCAATTTCGCAAGCCGGTGGAGAAGGAGCTGCTGGAGATTCCGGCCGGCGGCATTGAGCCCGGCGAGGAGCTGGAGGACTGCGTTCGCCGTGAGATGCGTGAGGAGACGGGATTTCTCCCCCAAAAAGTGGAGCGGCTGGGTGGTTTTTATTCCTCCCCCGGTTACTGTACCGAGTACCTCCACTTTTTTCTAGCCACCGACCTTGTCCACAGCCCGCTTCAGGCTGAGGATAGCGAGAGTATCAAGTTAGTCCGGGTGCGGCTGGATGAGGTTATCGGTCTTGTTACCTCGGGCTCAATCTGCGATGCCAAGAGCATCGCTGCCCTGCTTGCCTTTTTTGAGTATCGTAAGTCAGCCAAGCTGGTCTGAGAGCCTTCGCCCGCCGAGGAGGTGGAGGTGGAGGTGGGGCACCAGCTGTCCGCCCTCCTCCCCGCAGTTTATCGCCAGCCGATAGCCGTTCTGAGCCACGCCTTCCCCCTTTGCCAGCTGGTTGGCAATAGCTATCATGTGTCCGAGGAGGGATAGGTCGGCTTCGGATAGGTGGACGAGGGAGGGGATATGCTTTCTGGGGATAATAATCAGGTGCACCGGCGCCTGCGGATTAATATCGCGGAAGGCAATTACCTCTTTATCCTGGTAGATGATGTCGCTGGGGATTTTGCCTGATGCAATCTGGCAGAAAATGCAGTCCATTATTTC
>CAYWCO010000107.1:0-3032 GCA_964456815.1 uncultured Dehalococcoidales bacterium
GTGGGAAGTAAGACACTGGCTAAAGGGGGATAGGGTGAATTATTTATTTTTGTCTTTGCCCCGGCTTTTGTGTAAAATATGCTGATGCCCATATATGAGTATGAGTGTAATTCCTGCCATTTTCTTTTTGAGCGCAGGCAGAGGTTTGACGAAGAGCCGGTAGCCATATGCCCTAAGTGTCAGGGAAAGGCACGCCGCGTTATTCACTCTGTCCCCGTTATCTTTAAGGGCAAGGGCTTTTATACTACCGATAGCCGTAAGGGCGTGCCCAAGCCGCCCAAGCCAGCAGAAACCGAGAAGAAATCACCTAAGAAGGGGAAGCCAAAGTGAAGGCGCTGCTGCAACGAGTCTCCGCTGCCTCAGTGAGTGTGGCCGGGGAGGTGGTGGGCAGGATAGGGCGGGGGATGGTGGTCCTGGTCGGTGTCGCCGGCGGTGACAGCGAAAAGGATGCCCGGTATCTGGCGCAGAGGACGGTTAACCTCCGCATTTTTTCTGATGAGGGCGGCAGGTTTAACCTCTCCGCCCTGGATATCGGGGGCGAGCTGCTGGTGGTAAGCCAGTTCACCCTTCTGGCTGATACCAGAAAGGGGCGCCGTCCCAGCTTTACCGATGCCGCCCCGCCGGCTCAGGCGGAAAAGCTATTCGAGCTTTTTGTTAGCGAGGCTAGAGCCAGCGGGCTCAAGGTGGAGACGGGGCGCTTTCAGCAGTATATGCAGCTTGCAATCCATAACGACGGTCCGGTAACGATAATGCTTGATAGCCGGGAGAAGTTTTAGGAAAATAATTGCGCTTGCAATGGCTTGCAATAACAGGGCATTATTGATATAATAGGCGCTAGTCAAATGAGCCAGCCCGGAGCTATAGTAGAAAAGCTAGCTGAGAAAGGGTATCGGCTGACACCCCAGCGGCTGCTGATTGTATCGGTTATTGAGGCTAGCGACGTTCATATTAGCGCCGAGGAAATCTATGCCCAGGTGGTGGCTAAATACCCCCATGTTAATATCTCAACCGTCTATCGCACCCTGGAATTGCTTAAGCAGCTTGGGCTGGTAACCGAGACCGACTTCGGTGAAGGTCGGGTTAGATACCACCCTGCGGAGAAGGGGCACCATCACCACCTCGTTTGCACCGAGTGTGGTGCTGTTATTGACCTTGATGAGTCCTCGCTGTCCTCCCTGAAGAGTATGTTGCTCCGCGAATATAAATTTACTGCTGACCTGAAGCACCTGGCTATTTTTGGTCGCTGTGGTAAGTGCGGCTAAGGCGGCAGGAAAGACTAGCCTTCTCGTTTTCCGGCGATACTACCTCGAGCCACCCTTATTGTCGACCCTGATTCTACCTTCAGGACCGCTGAGTCCTCGGTGAGGCTTTCAATCTGCCCGTAGATGCCGCCGACGGTGATTACCTTATCTCCCCTCTGCAGTCCCTCCATCAGCTCCTTCTGCTCCTTCTGTCTCTTGCGCTGGGGACGAATCATAAGGAAGTAGAATATGGCGAAAATCAGCACCAGGAAGATGATTATCGTCCAGTCGAAGCCACCTCCTTCCTCCCCCCCTGTTGGAACGCAACCCCCTACAAATACGAGTACGCTGATAAGCAACCCGGTGATTAATGCCAAGCTTAGGACTCTATTATGGTTCATTTACCTCTCCTCGTTTTAAGATTCAACCCTGCCCTGTAGCGACCAGGGGCTTGTCTTCTCAATCCTGATGTTAATTAATTTTCCCAGGCAATCGCTATCATCACTGAAGAATACCAGTTTACCACTTTTACTCCGTCCATACCACTTTCCCTTTTTCATCCCCTCCACCAGCACTTCAACCGTCTTGCCCAGTAGACGGGCGTTAATCTCGGTGGCAATGCCCTCCTGGAGGTGCTCAATCCTGTCCAGCCGCCCTTTTTTTTCTTCCGCCGGGATGTTGTCTTCGAGTTTCTTTGCCGAAAGAGTCCCCGCTCTTGGCGAGTAGGCGGCGACATGGACGCTGTCAAACCTTATTTCGGAGAGCAGGTCAAAGGTCTGCTGGAATTGCCCCTCCGTCTCCGAAGGAAAGCCGACGATAACATCGGTGCTCAGGGCTACCGCCGGTATTTTACCCTTTATCTCGGTGATAAGCTGGCGGTACTGCTCTAAGGTGTAGCCCCGCCTCATCGCCTTCAGGATTTGGTTGCTGCCCGACTGGACGGGAAGGCTGAGCTGCTCGCAGGCCTTGTCCAGACTGGCTACCGCCTCAATCAGCCTGGAGCTCATGTCCTTGGGGTAGCTGGTCAGGAAGCGTATTCTCAGCAAGCCGTCAATGGCGTTTAGCTCGTAGAGCAGGTCAGCCAGGTCCGGCTTTTGGGGGAGGTCATGGCCGTATGAGTTCACGTTTTGCCCGAGCAGGGTAATCTCCTTAGCCCCGCGGTTTACCAGCTCCCTGACCTCATGGGTAATTTCTTTAGACGGTCGGCTCCTGTTTCTTCCCCGGCGGTAGGGGACAATACAGTATGAGCAGAAGTTATCGCAGCCCTGGATGATGGAAACATAGGTGCTGGGAGCAGGGTGCTGGGGTAATGCCTGCTCCCACCCCGGCTTTTCCAGCCACTGGGGGTAGTCTCCGGGCTTGAAGAAGTAATCAACCTGGGGGAAGCGCTCTTTAAGTTTGGCGGTGTCAGCGTTAACCAGGCAGCCGGTAACGGCTATGAGCGTCTCTGGTTTTGCCCTTTTTATTTGTCTCAGGTTATGGAGCTTGTTGACCACGCGGTCCTCGGCGCTCTGGCGGACGACACAGCTGTTAAGCACGATTAGCTCGGCGTCATCGGCACCAGCCGGCTCATAGCCCAGCTGCTCAAAGTAGCTGCCGAGCCTTTCCGATTCCGCCTTGTTCATCTGGCAGCCGATTGTCCAGATATGGTATTTGGGCATGGTTCTTGCTCTACTAAAACAATGCCCCCAGTGAGGGGCATAATACTCTGGCGGAGGGGGAGGGATTCGAACCCTCGACCCCGGTTTCCCAGGGTAAGCGCTTAGCAGGCGCCCGCACTAGACCACTATG
>CAYWCO010000108.1:0-3024 GCA_964456815.1 uncultured Dehalococcoidales bacterium
CATTTATCCCCGCCCCGCCCCGCAAAAGGTTGTAGATCATCTGGGCGGTAACCTCGGTGGGGTAGGCGCTTACCCCCTCAGCGGCGACCCCGTGGTCGCCAGCCATGGTGAAGATGACCTTGTGCTTGATTTGGGGTATGGCTTTGCCCTGAATGCCCGCCAGCTTGATGGACAACTCCTCCAGCCTGCCCAGACTGCCCTGCGGCTTGGTCAGGGTATCCTGCCTGGCGCGGGCGCTGTTCATTGCCCCCCTATCCAGGGGCTTTATCATCTTGATGGTATTGGACAGGAGCTCTGGCATCTCTATTCCCGCCATTATAAAACTTTTTGCCCTGGATTGTAACCTGCCCGAGGAGCTGGCTTGATATTCAGCACCCAATCAATTAGCATTGATTTATCTATGGAACAGGTATCGCTTTTAGTCGCCTTCGGCGCCGGGCTACTCTCTTTCTTCACCCCCTGCGTCCTGCCCCTGGTGCCGGTATACCTGGCTAGCGTCTGCGGCCCGGAGATACTTGAGGCGGAGGCTGACAGAAAACGCCTGCCCCTATTTTTCCATTCGCTCAGCTTCGTTGCCGGCTTCACCCTGGTCTTTACCGTCCTCGGTGCCGGCGTCGGGCTGGTTGGCTTTACCCTTGGCGTAAATATGGCGCTCACCCGTACCATAGCCGGCGGCTTGCTCATAGCCTTCGGCATATTTCTATTAGCCGCCCTCAAAGTCCCCTGGCTTAACTACGAGCGGCGGCTGGCTCCATCGGTGGGCACCACCGCCAGTTACTTGCGCTCCCTGCTCATCGGCGCCATCTTCTCCCTCGCCTGGACCCCCTGCGTCGGCCCCATACTGGGCGGCATCCTGACCCTCGCCTGGAGCTCGGAAACCGCCTGGCAGGGAGGCTCCCTGCTGGCTATATATTCTCTGGGGCTCGGCCTGCCCTTTCTTATTCTCGGCGCCGCCTTTGATTCCCTCCGCCCCCTCCTGAGGCGTATTCAGCGCTACGCTAAGTGGAGCTATGTTATCAGTGGCTTACTGCTCATCGCCGTGGGCATACTCATCCTCACCGGTAATCTAAGCTGGCTTCAGGGTGCGATTTAGGGTAGAATTAGGAGAATTAGCCATATGAAAAAGACATTAGCGGCAATGCTGGCGATAATACTGAGCCTGGGGATATTATGCGCTGGCTGTGGCGAGGGAACACCTCAGAATCCCTGGATTGGCAAGCCGGCGCCTGACTTTCAGTTTCAGGGTGCTGACGAACAACTTACCTCCCTCAGCAACCTCCAGGGCAGTCCGGTATTACTCAACTTCTGGGCAACCACGTGTCCCCCCTGCGCTTACGAAATGCCCTTTTTGCAGCAAATCTATGATGAATGGCAGGAAAAGGGGCTGGTCTTATTGGCAATCAATATTGGCGAGAGCCCCTCAGATGTAGAGGGGTTTATGCAGAGCCAGGAGCTTTCCCTTCCGGTGCTGCTTGACAGTAGAGGGGAGGTTGCCGGGCAGTACGGCATCCACCACATCCCCGCCACCTTCTTCATTGATAGAGAGGGCATAATTCAAGAGGTGAAGGTTGGTTCTTTCCAGAGCACGGCGGAGATAGAGGATAGCCTGAGCCAGCTCTTTGACTAAGGCAGGTTGCGCCTTAATTCAAATACCTTTGACACCACATCCTTCAAAGGGGTATAAGTTAAAAATATTACCAAGCAAAGTATATTTCAATGGTGGAGGTGCAAAATGAGTAAGACGGGATGGGCGTGGACCTGGTTTGGGTTTCTACTGGCGCTGGATATTGCCATCCCCTGGTTTGTCCTCACCAATGTGAAGACGATGAGCGGCGCCTTCCTCTTCTGGGCGATATGGGTGGCGGTGGCTATTATCAGCGCCTTCTTCATCTTCCTTAGATGGAAGGAGGCGAGGCGATGAGCGCTACCTTTTGGGTATGGTTTGGCATTGCCGTCTATATCGCGGTGGGGTTAGCCATCGCCCTGATGGCAAGGCGGGGGCTGGGAAGGGGGATGAGCGAATTTTTCCTGGCAAACCGCAAGGTCGGCGGCTTTGTCTCGGCGCTGACCTACAGCGCCACTACCTACAGCGCCTTTATGATGATCGGGCTGGCTGGTTTGACCTACCTGGGCGGGGTCGGTGCCCTCGGCTTTGAGCTAACCTATCTCTGCGGTATGTTTATGATGGTCTTCTTCCTGCCCCGCTTCTGGCTGGTGGGCAGAAAATACGGCTACGTCTCGCCGATGGAGCTTTTGAGTGACCGCTACCAGAGCAAGTGGGTGGGGGCTACCGCCGCCATACTGGCTCTGGTCTTTTTAGTCCCTTACGGGGCGGTGCAACTCATGGGCGTTGGCTACCTGATGAACGGCATCAGCCAAGGGGCAATACCGGTGGTAGCCGGCATTATAATCGCCGTCCTCTGCGCCATTGCCTGGTCAAACATTGCTGGCATGCGCTCCGTTGCCTGGACTGACGCCTTCCAGGCGCTGGTCATGATTGTTACCTCGGCGGCTGTTCTGGGGGTGGTGGTAGCGGCGCTGGGTGGGTTCGGCTCCTTTTTCGGCAAGCTGGAGTCAGCCACGCCGGGGCTGTTGACCGTGCCCACGGCCAAGGGGGCGTGGAACATCAACATGTTTATCGGTCTTGCCCTCCCCTGGCTTTTCTTCTTAATATCAAATCCTCAGGTAAGCCAGCGGCTCTTCATCCCCAAGTCGGTCACGGCCATGAAGCAGATGCTGGGCGGTTTTCTTATCTTCGGCTTCATCTATACCCTGATATCGGTATTGTGGGGTTTTGGCGCTACCCTGCTGGTGCCCGGACTGGAGAACGCCGACCTGGCCACGCCGAAATTGCTGTCTCTGACTATGATACCTACCGGGCTGGCTATAGTGGTAATGATTGGCATCACCGCCGCCGCTATCTCCACCATAGATTCCATCCTGCTTACCCTGTCTTCGGTCTGGGCGCGCGATATCCACAGGGGGCTTATCAACCCGAAGGTTTCCGAGAGGGGAGATCTGAGG
>CAYWCO010000109.1:0-2970 GCA_964456815.1 uncultured Dehalococcoidales bacterium
GGGTGAGGGGGGTAACATCAAGCAGCAAAACCTCCTTGACCTCTCCCTTGAGCACCCCGGCCTGGATGGCGGCACCTACGGCTACCACCTCATCGGGGTTCACCCCTTTATGCGGTTCCTTGCCGAAGAATTCCGTTACCTTCCTCTGGACCAGGGGCATTCTGGTCTGCCCGCCAACTAGAATCACCTCGTCAATCTGGGAGGCGCTTTTTCCGGCGTCAGCCAATGCCTGGCGGCAGGGTTCCAGGGTTTTCTCTACCAGCTCCATTACCAGTTGCTCAAGCTGGGAGCGGGTAAGGGGAACAGAAAGGTGCTTGGGACCGCTGGCATCGGCGGTGATAAAGGGGAGGTTTATCTCGGTCTGGGTTACGGAGGACAGCTCAATCTTTGCCTTTTCCGCGGCTTCCTTGAGTCGTTGCAGCGCCGTCCTGTCCTTCTTGAGGTCTATCCCCTGGTCTCGCTTGAACTCATCGCACAGCCAGTCCATAACCTTCTGGTCAAAGTCATCACCACCAAGGTGGGTATCACCGCTGGTTGACTTTACCTGGAAGGTGCCTTCACCAATCTCAAGGATGGAGATATCAAAGGTACCACCGCCAAGGTCAAAGACGACGATGGTCTCCTCCTTTTTCTTGTCCAGTCCGTAGGCGAGGGAGGCAGCCGTGGGCTCGTTGATTATCCTTAGCACCTTAAGCCCGGCTATGGCACCGGCATCCTTGGTCGCCTGGCGCTGGGCATCATTGAAGTAAGCGGGAACGGTGATTACGGCATCGGTTACCTTCTCGCCGAGGTAAGCCTCAGCATCCGCCTTAAGTTTTTGCAGAATCATTGCCGATATTTCCGGCGGGCTGTACTCCTTTTCCCCCATCACCACCCGAACCTCATTATCCTGTCCCTTGGTTACCTTATAGGTCTTGCGCTCGGCATCCTCCTCTACCGGTAGCTCCCGCCCCAGCGGCTCCCCCCACTTACGCCCCATAAAGCGTTTAATACTGTAGATAGTATTCTCCGGGTTAACGATAGCCTGGCGCCTGGCTATCTGCCCGACCAGGCGCTCCCCGCTCTTACTTATCGCCACTACTGAGGGGAAGAGGGTACCACCTTCAGCGGATTGGATGACTACCGGCTCCCCTGCCTGCATTACCGCTACTTCACTAAAGGTTGTCCCTAAATCAATTCCTACAGCTCTTGCCATAGCTTATTCCTCCTCTTTCTCTTCTTCTCCGTTGCCCACCACTACCCTGGATGGGCGAATAACCCGGTCGCGGAACTTGTAGCCCTTTTGCAGCTCCTCAACAACTATCCCCTCTTCACCCTTCCCCTGCATCGCTGCTTCATGCAGGGTTGGGTCAAAGGGTTGCCCCACCGCCTCAATTGGGGACAGCCCCTGTGCTTCTAAGACCCCGCGCAGCTTGCGCTCAATGAGCCTGATACCCTCCACCCAGCTGAGGTCGGCTTGGTCATCCGGGATAGAGTCCAGGGCTCGCTCCCAATCATCCAGAATGGGCAGCAGGTTAAGTACAAGTATGGAGTTGGCAAACTGGCTGATTTCATCCCTTTCCTGCTCGGCTCGCCGCTTGTAGTTGATGTAGTCTGCCTGCGCTCTCTGCCAGCCGGCCAGGTTGGTTTCAGCCTTCTCCTTCTCCTCAGCCAGAGCCTGCTTTAAGGTCTCTATATCTTCACCAACCTCTGGCTCTTCCTCTTTGTTTTGCTCTTCCTCTGGCTCTTTTTTCATTGTTATCTACCCCACCCCCTTAATCCCCCTCTCCTTTGAAGGAGAGGGGGAAGAGGATTTATAAGAGGGACTTCGTCCCTCTAAAACTTCCTTATGAGCTTGCCTCAGTCTGCTTTCTCCCGTAGAGCTCAGCTACCAGCTGGCTCAGCACCAGGGAGAGGTAGTTTACGGTAGAGATGGTTCGGGCATAGGGCATGCGGGTGGGGCCAATCACGCCGATGGTGCCGATGGCTTCTTCAGGTAGCCCGTACTGGCTGATGACCACACTGCAATTTTGAATCACCTCTGCCTTATTCTCCTTGCCGATGATTACCTGCACCCCGCGCTTACCCATATCCTCAGGGGTGATTGCCCTCAGCAGCCTCCGGCATTCAACCAGTTCCATCAGGGATAATGCCCGCTGCGCCTGGCGAAATTCCGGCTGGTTGAGGACAAAGTGGAGTCCATCAAGGTAGGACCTCTCCGACTCCTGCTCATCTTCAGCCTGCATTATCTTGAGCAGGCAATCATATAACTGCTGTTCGGTTGGGGAAAGCTTTATCTTCTTGGCTAAAATCTCTCTCTGCGTCAGCCCGGAATAGGCGGCATTGAGTTTATTAGCCACGGTGGTTAGTTCCGATTGGGCTAGCGGTTGGTCAAAGGTTAATAGCTGTTGCCTCAGCCTGGCGCCGTGGAGGACAACGATAACCAGCGCCAGTTCCTCTTGCAGGGATATGACCTCCAGATGCTTAAGCTTGAGATTTGCCGTCTTGGGCATTGCCACTATAGCTACATTCTGGGCTAGCTGGGCGGTGAGCGTCGCTGCCAGGCTCAGCCACTCCTCCAGTTGCCTCTCCACCTGGTGAAAGAGATGTCTTATTAAGAGCTGCTGGGTTGAGGGGAGTCTGATGTCACCCAGGGTCTCCACGTAGTAGCGGTAGCCCTTGTCCGAGGGCATGCTCCCGGCTGAAGGGTGGGGGCGGGTAATATAGCCCTCCTCCTCCAGGTGCGCCATCTCATTGCGGATGGTGGCTGAGCTTACCGCCAGCTCACGGTCATCAATGAGGCTCTGCGATGGCACCGGTGCCGCCCGAACAATATACTGTGCCACTATAGACCTGAGTATTGCCTCGCCCCTGGGGGATAGCACCTTAACCTCCTTAATTTAGCAGTCTAATGTTAAGACTGCTAATCTTATCTAACTTACCATCTTTAACCTCTCTTGTCAAGAGAGTGGTAACCCCCCACTTTAAGCA
>CAYWCO010000110.1:0-2897 GCA_964456815.1 uncultured Dehalococcoidales bacterium
TGAATACTTGCTCATTTCGCCTCCTTATACTCACCCTTAACCACAGCGGTTAAGGCTCGGATAACGCTGTTATAGCCGGTGCAGCGGCAGATGTTGCCGTCAATACCCTCTTTTATCTGCTGTTTAGTAGGCTTGGGGTTTTCAGACAGCAATGCCGCAGATGACATCAGCATCCCCGAGGTACAGAAGCCACACTGAAAAGCGCCGTGGTCAAGGAAGGCTTCCTGCAGGGGATGCAGCTTATTCCCTTTAGCCAGACCTTCAACAGTGAGCACATCCGTGCCATTTGCCTGCAGGGCTAATATTGAGCATGACTTAACCGCCATGCCATTAAGCATTATGGTGCAAGCCCCGCAGGAACTGCTGTTACAGCCTCTTTTGGTTCCGGTAAGCCCCAGGTGGTCCCTTAAAACTTCCACCAGAAGGGTCTTAGGTTTCACATAAATCTCATAAGGCTGACCGTTAACCTTAAATTTCAGCTCTTTTTTCATCTTGCTACTCCTCTCTTAAGCCCGCTTCGCCCTGGCCAGGGCTTCATTACCCATTCGTTTAACCAGAACCTTCACCAGCTCTCGCCGGTACTCCTCTGAAGCCTGGATATCGGATATAGGCTCAGCCTCGGCGGAAGCTTTTTCCCCGGCTTCGGTAAGTAAAGCATCGGTAATCTTCTTCCCCTTCAGCACTGCCTCCGCCTTCTTGGCTCTCATTGCCACCGACGCCGCCGCCCCCAGGGCGATGCGTACGTCCTGGCAGACGCCATCGCCGGAGCCAAGGGTCATTGAAACGGCAACGCTCACGGTAGCCAAATCGCTTTCAATCACATTGAACTTGGTATAGACGGTGCCGGTGCGGGGAGGAGGTACCGGTACCTGAATCTCGGTAAGCAGTTCACCCGGCTCAAGGGCAACCTCAAAGTAGTCCAGGGTGAAGTCTCCCACCGGCATATTTCTCTCACCCTTGGTACCGGCCATGCTCAGGGTAGCATTCAGCGCTATCAGCACCGGTGCCGGGTCTCCCGCCGGGTCACCGTGGCAGATATTACCCCCGATGGTGCCCCAGTTACGGGTCTGAATCGAAGCCAACCTGGTTTCCATCTCAACCAGCACGGGGTATTTTTTCTTGATTACCGACGATTTTTCTATGGCGCGGTGCGTTGTCAGGGCGCCGATTTTGAGCCCGTCTTTCTCATCTTTAATATAGCTAAGCCCGGATATACCCTTGATATCGACCAGATACCTGGGGGCGACCAGCCCCTGTCTCATCAGGATTAGCAGCGATTGCCCCCCGCAGATTACCTTGCAGTCATCCTGGTACTTATCAATCAGGGTCAGGGCTTCCTTAAGCGTCTTGGGAGCAAAGTATTCAAAGTCTTTTATCATTTTGAGCCTCCTACCCTGCTCTTCAATTTCTCCTGCAGATTGGTGGTAAACTCCTTACCGATTTTGTCGACCTTGGCGCGCATTATCCTCTCGCCGAAGGTAGCCAGCCGCCCGACTATGCTTACGGTGGAGCGATACGCCACCTCCACCTCATTCTTAGCCACTTCTTTGAGGTCGACTATGGTCTCCTGGCTAAAGGTGCCGGCTTTGGTCACATCAGCACCCCTGCCGACGGCTTTCACATGTTTTGGCGGGTCAATCTCGGTTATAGTCTGGGTAAAGTTGAGCTTGACCGTTATTGGCCCCACCTTCTGTTTGACCACCCCTTCCCAGGTCTTGTCATCAACAGGTTCCATTTTTTCCGCGCCGGGGATACAGGAAGCCAGCGTTCCTGGTGCAAGCAAAAAATCCCACACCTCCTGAATAGGCGCTTTCATGGTAAACTTTCCCTCAATTTGCATTTTAAATCACGCCTCCTTTTTTCCAATTATACCTGAACCCAGCACAAAAATCCTCCTTATTTTAGCAGAAACTACGGTTTAATTTCAGGGCTTTCCCAGTCCTTCATTGGCTTCATCCACTTAGCCCGTTCCACAAACTGGTCATGGGCGAGGGGAACTGGGGGGTGACAGACAAAGTTAGGGTCAAACTCGTCCTTTACCGCCAAAAACCATTTATGGTAATTCGGCCCGTAGGCCGGTCCGGTCAGGTAGAGGGGCTGGTGCGGACCCAGGAGCGAGGTATAGAAGCGCTTTCTTATGTTTTCCTTGGAAGTTTCAAGGTAGAACTGGTCAACCCCATCGGTATTTTCATCCGGGTCCCAGTAGACGAGAAACTCGGAGTACCCCTGGTGACCCAGTTCAAAGCTCTGGAACCAGCCAGGGTCGCCATAGTCAGGCATAAGCGGCGGGGTGAAATTTCTCTTCAGCTTGGCATAGTTTTCCCCGTGGGGTATGGCATGCTCAATCGTTTCTATAACGTAGTCCACCGAGACGTAGCTACCGCACATCAGCCACATGCCGGCGGAGTCGGCATTCTTGAACCAGGACTCATCCGAGGGTCGGGTGCGGCGAGCCTCTCCCCCCAGTTCAGTTATTATGTCAGTCAGTACCCTCTCCTCATATTCCATCTGCTCCTCGGAGGTAAAGCCGATGAGCAGGACGCGGAGAATATGAAAACTGCTGATGCTCTCTTCGTTCTCTTTTGACCAGAGCTCCCAGAACTCCTCCTTCGACTTTGCCCTGGCAATTGCCCGCCAGAATATAGGGACTTTGGTTACTCCACCCCCTATCTCTGCCTTTGCCATCTCAAGCATCGCCCGTCTCATGGCATCCTTATTGGGCATACTAAAGTTAATCCACTTTACTCTTTTCTCCGGGAGCATAAGGGTGGTGTTGGGTGAAATACCCGCCGGCTCTAGTCTTTCCGGCTGGAAGGGCAAGAGCTTTATCGCCATCCTGGTTACAATACCGAGACAGCCCCTGTGCCCGGTAAAACCCCGCAGCAGCCCCCGAAGGT
>CAYWCO010000111.1:0-2892 GCA_964456815.1 uncultured Dehalococcoidales bacterium
CGACTTAATTGCCCCCTACTCCCTCCTGTGCTACAATTTTTGCGGAGGGCTAGACCGTTTCGGCTAGCCCTAGGGGCGTTTGGGGAAGGAAAAATGGAGCTAACCAAATTACTCAGCCTTATAGCTAAGACGCCCGTCTACCGCCAGCTTTTAGACGAGCTAAGAGATAATGCCAGCACCGGGGTAATAATACTTGATGCGGCTAAGCCCTATCTTATCGCCGCCCTGTACCAGTCCTTGCGGCTGCCAATGATTGTGGTCACAGCACAGCCGGAAAAATCAAGGCGGCTCTATGAACAGGTACTTGCCTGGAGCAACTCAAAACAGGTAAAGCTTCTCCCCGAGCCTGACGCCCTCCCCTACGAGCGTGCTATCGCGGACGCCACCACCGAGCAGGAAAGGGCGCAGGTATTATCGGCTCTGGCTAATATAAACGGAGAGACGAACGCCCCTTTGGTTATTGCCTCAGCGCCAGCCCTGATGACGAAGACAACGCCCTACAGCGATTTCACCTCCGCCTGCCACACCATAAAGCCGGGAATGGATATTGAGCCCTTCGAGCTGCTAGAAAAATGGCAGAGCATCGGCTACAGGCTGGAAAATCTGGTGGAAATGCCGGGGACCATGAGCCATCGCGGCGGCATTGTTGACATCTACCCCCCAACCAGCGACCTGCCGCTCAGGCTTGAGTTCTTCGGCAATACCATAGAAAGCATCAGGAGCTTTGACCCGGCAAGCCAGCGCTCGCTGACGCCGCTATCATCCGTTGCCATTGGCCCCGCCACCGAAAGGCTAAACACCCCGAAAGACAGCGTCCTGAGCTTCCTGCCCCCGCGCTGCCTGCTGGTGCTTGATGAGCCCCAGAATATTGAGCAGGCAATGGATGAGCTTGATGCTAAGGCCAGCGAGCTGCGCACCGACTCCCCCAGACCGTACTTTAACTGGAAAGAGCTTGAGCCAGGGATAAGAGAAAAGCCACACCTTATGCTCACCAGCTGGGGTGCTGGCGAACAAGCCCACCGCCTGGACTTTAGCACCGCCCCCGGCTACGGCGGGCAGCTACCAGCCTTCGTCAACAAGATAAAGCAACTAATAAAGCAAAGGCAAAGGCTCATAATCGTCAGCCACCAGGCAAGCCGCCTGTCCGAATTATTCGGTGAGGAGGATATTATTGCCTCCCCCACTACCAAAATAGAGCAAATACCCCCGCCCGGCTCGCTGACATTAGTCCAGGGCTTGCTGGCTGAGGGCTGGGTGATGGACAACCACACCACCCTCTTCACCGATGCCGAGGTCTTCGGCTTTATCAAGCAGCGGCGGCTGATAAAAAGAAGAGCGGTGCCCCACCACAAGCTCGTTATGGAGCTTGTCCCCGGCGACTATGTCGTCCATGTTGAGCACGGTATTGCTAAATTTGCCGGTGTTACCCGGATGAGCACCGATAACAGCGAAAAGGAATACCTTTTATTGCAATATGCCGCCAACGATAAGCTCTACGTCCCCACCGACCAGATAGACCGCCTGAGCCGCTACATCGGCGCCAGCGACCATCCCCCGGTGCTCAACCGCCTCGGCACCCAGGAATGGACAAGAGCCAAGCAAAAGGCAAAGGAAGCCGCCGAAGACGTCGCCCAGGAGCTTCTAGCCCTCTACGCCAGCCGGGAGGTCATCCCCGGTTTTGCCTTCTCCGCCGACAGCGTATGGCAGCAGGAGCTTGAGGCTTCCTTCCCCTACGTGGAGACCCCGGACCAGATAAAGGTGCAGGAAGAGGTAAAGGGGGACATGGAGAAAGCCAAGCCCATGGACAGGCTGGTGTGCGGGGATGTCGGCTACGGTAAGACCGAGGTCGCTATCCGAGCCGCCTTCAAGACAGTGATGGACGGCAGACAGGTGGCGGTGCTGGTGCCGACCACGGTGCTCGCCCAGCAGCACTTCGCCACCTTCAGCCAGAGGCTTGATGCCTTCCCGGTAAGGATTGAGGTATTGAGCCGGTTTAAAACCGAAAAAGAGCAGGAGGCTATCCTCAAGGGGCTGGCTGATGGCAGCGTTGACATCTGCATCGGCACCCACCGCCTGCTGCAGAAGGACGTGGTCTTCAAGAATATGGGGCTGCTCATCATTGACGAGGAGCAGCGCTTCGGCGTCGCCCACAAGGAGCACCTTAAAAAACTGAGGCAGGAGGTTGACGTTCTCACCCTGAGCGCCACCCCCATCCCCCGCACCCTTCATATGTCCCTGGTGGGGGTGAGGGATATGAGCACCATGGAGACCCCTCCCGAGCAGCGCCTTCCCATCAAGACCTATGTCGCCGAATATAACGAGCGCCTAATCCGGGAGGCTGTTTTAAGGGAGCTGGAACGCAACGGGCAGGTCTTCTTTGTTCATAACAGAGTCCAGGGCATAGCCTATGTCGCCGATAAGCTCAGGGAGCTAATACCCGAGGCAAGGATTGCCACCGCCCACGGCCAGATGCCCGAAGCCGAGCTGGAAGCGGTTATGGCTGACTTCGCTCAAGGCAATAGCGACGTCCTGGTCTGCACCACCATCATTGAATCGGGGCTGGACATGCCCAACGTCAACACCCTTATTGTCAACCGCGCCGATAAATTTGGCTTAACCCAGCTATACCAGCTAAGGGGTAGAGTGGGGCGCGGCGCCAACCTTGCCTACGCCTATTTTCTCTACGAGAAGGGGAAGCACCTGACGCCGAACGCCGAGAAAAGGCTAAAGACCATCTTTGAAGCCACCGAGCTCGGGGCTGGCTTCGGCATCGCCATGAGAGACCTTGAAATAAGGGGGGCGGGTACTCTGCTCGGAGCAAGGCAGAGCGGATTTATAAGCGCCGTCGGCTTTAACCTCTACTGCCGGCTTTTAGCCGACGCCGTTGAGGGA
>CAYWCO010000112.1:0-2858 GCA_964456815.1 uncultured Dehalococcoidales bacterium
TATGCCGCTTGATTTAGCCGAAACATTACGGCGCCGCCCCAAGCTCTAGTAGCTTGTCACCCCTGGTGGGGAAGCGGGGACTCGAACCCCGACGCCTTTCGACACATGATCCTAAATCATGCCCGTCTACCAGTTCCGGCACTTCCCCGGTAGAAGAAAAGCGCTACCCTCTCGCACCATTCGTGGAGAATTATGAATTAGCCCCTGCTAAACTGGCATATAAGAGAGAGGTCAATTAGGGGGAGCCTAGCCCATAAACTGCCATAGGAACCCGAACACGGTTACGCCGAGAGTAGCCAGAATAACATAGAGAACGACACCGAAGAAGCCGGCGACCATAGCCCACTTGGCAATTTCCTTGTCCCCCCTGCCCCCCTTTGCGCTGAAGACCCAGAAGCTAATGAAGCCGAATACAGGGATGAAGAAAGACGCGATATAGACCAACCAGTTGACCCAACCCATTTTTTGCACCTCCTTAGTTGTTCTTTATATGCTTGGATTGTATCACCGATTGTTTGCTATTACAATAAGTCGGCTATAATTCTACCACTCCGCGGTCGGTGAGCCTGATTTCGGGGATTACCGGCAGGGCAAGAAAGGAGAGGGTGGCAAATGGTGAAGTTAGTTTCGTACCCAGCCCGGCGGCTATCCTCTCAAGCCCCTCCAGTTTACTCACCACCGCCTCTAGCGGCTCATCGGATAATATTCCGGCAATGGGCAAAGCCAGGCTGGCTAACACCTTGCCCTGGGCAGTAGCCACCAGACCACCCTGTAGCCGCTCAATCTCCTTAACGGCAGTGAATATATCCTCGTCGCTGGTGCCGACGGCGATAATATTATGAGAGTCGTGGGCAATAGATGAAGCCAGCGCTCCCCTCTTTAAGCCGAACCCGCTGACCAGCCCCACCCCGATGTTGCCCGTAGCCTTGTGCCTCTCCACCACCACCAGCTTCAGAATATCTCTACTTATATCGGGGGTAACCATACCATTGGTCGCCTTGATTTTTTCCATCCGCTTGCGGGTGATTATCTGACCGGGGACAACCTCAATAATCGGCATCGCTTCCCCAGGAGCTGAGAGCCTTAATGCCTCTATATTAAAGGGCTTAATATTGACGGTATCGGTCAGCCCTCTGCCGGTGGCTTGGGGTAGGGGGAAGAGGGGCTTGCCCTCTTGAGCAACTATGCCACCCCGGTAGAAGACCATCTCAATCTGCAGGCGGGGCAGATCGCTGAGGACGAGCAGGTTAGCCATGTAGCCCGGGGCTACCGCCCCCAGCCCGCCCCGCCGGAAATACTGTGCCGTGTTGATGGTGGCAAGCTGAATCGCCCGCACCGGCTCAAGCCCGAGACCAATCGCCCTTCTCACCACGGCGTCAATATCGCCGTCCTTCAGCAGGTCAAGGCAGCTACGGTCATCAACGACGAATAAGCAGCGGCTGTAGGTCTTATCGGTGACCAGGGGCAGCAGGGCTTCCAAGTTTTTCTCGGCTGAGCCTTCCCTGAGCATTGCCCACATGCCCTGTTTCAACTTCTCCTTGGCTTCATCCAGGGATACCGATTCGTGGTCGGAATAGATGCCGGCGGCAATATAGGCGCTCAGGTTCTTGCCGCTGACGCCGGGGGCATGACCGTCGATTATCTTCCCCTCAGCCAGGCTGATTTTCTTAAGTACCGCCTCATCACCGTCGAGCACCCCGGGGAAATTCATGACCTCCCCCAGCCCGATGACCTCCTTCAATTTTAGAAGCTGGCGGATGTCTTCGGCGTCAAGGCTGGCTCCCGAGGTTTCAAGGTGGGTTGCCGGCACGCAGGAAGGTGCCATGAGAAAAAGGTCAAAGGGGAGGCGGCGGGCGTATTCCAGCACGTATTTTATGCCCTCCACCCCGCAGACGTTGGCTATCTCGTGGAGGTCGGTAACGAGGGCGGTAGTTCCGTGGGGCACTACCGCTCTGGCGTATTGCCCGATATCAAGCATTGAGCTCTCGGGGTGAATATGGCCGTTGATAAGACCGGGGGCAATATACTTGCCGCCTAAATCCAGAATCTTCTTTGCCTGGCGGTAGTTACCCACCCCGGCTATCCTCTCCCCATAGATAGCCACGTTACCGGCTTCAATCTCGCCGCTGAAGACATTAATTACCCTGGCGTTAGCCAGGAGCAGGTCGGCGGGAGTCTCCCCCTTAGCCACCGAGATTAGCTCGGCGAGCCCCTTTGTCATCAGCCCTCGTCCTCCCCCTCGTCCTCAATGGTGTATATATCGGGGAGATGGCGGAACCTCTCGTCCCAGTCCAGACCATAGCCGACGATGAACTTGTTGGGGACGGTCAAGCCCAGGTAGTCAATATTAACCGGGACCTTGCGCCGGGGCGGCTTATCGGTCAGGGTGCAGAGCTTTAGAGAGGCGGGCTTTTTCTTGCCCAGATAGTCTAAAACAAAGGTGACGGTGAGGCCGGTATCTATAATGTCCTCAATGACAAGCACGTGCCTGTCCTTAATCTTGGATTGGACACCCTGCACCAGCTTAAGCTTCCCCGGACTCTTCCCCCCGCCGTAGCTTGAGAGGCGGATAAACTCCACCTCAAGGGGGAAGTCAAGGAGGCGGATGAGGTCAGCCATGAACATAAATGAGCCCTTGAGGACGCCGATGAGGATGGGGCGCTTATCCTGGTAGTCTTGCCTGATTTCAGCCGCCAGCCTCTTGACTGTGGCTGAAATCTCTTCCCTGGTGAAAAGGAGCGTGAGTTTAGGCTGAGAACCCATAAATACACCTTTTCATACTCGTCTGAGTATTATGGAATAAAGAGCAGGTTTAATCAAGGCGAGGTTATTTAGAAACCCCACCCCCCCTTAACAAG
>CAYWCO010000113.1:0-2852 GCA_964456815.1 uncultured Dehalococcoidales bacterium
GGGCATTGAGTTGGCTTCAAGAATACCATTTGATAACGTGGTCACCGAGGCTATAGTACGCGGAGTACCGGTAGTGGAATACTCCGATGGCAGGGTCACCCGGGAGATAGAAGGAATGTGGCGCACTCTCTCAGTGATGCTAGGGAATGGCAGCAAGGGGTGATGTGCCATGCCAATATATGATTTTAGATGCCGCGGGTGCGGCACGGTAAAGGAGGTCTACAATGAGATACGCAATACCGGTAAGCGATGGTGTGGTATCGACGCACTTTGGCCACTGTGAGCATTTTGCCCTCATTGATGTTGAAGAGGGGCGAAGGGAGATTCTCCGCAAGGAGCTGGTGTCGTCGCCCGGTCATGAGCCGGGCGTGCTTCCGGAGTGGCTGGCTGAGCAGGGAGTATCAGTGGTCATTGCCAGCGGCATGGGCTCACGAGCGCAGGGTCTTTTCCAGCAAAGCCGCATCAAGGTGGTCATCGGCGCCCTGGAGAGCGACCCCGAGAAGGCAGTGCTCAACTATCTGGATGGGAATTTAGATACCGGCGATAATATATGCGACCACTAGGTTAGAAGGAGAGGCAAACTATGGCAACTGAGGAGCAGATAAGGCGGAGTCTGGAGCAGGTGCTTGTCCCCGGCGTGAAACGCAGTATAGAGGGTCTAAACCTGGTTCGTGATATTGCCATATCTGGCAAGAAGGTCAAGATTAGTCTGGCTTCCGCTGCGTTGAGCGAAAATACACAGGAGTGGATTAAAGCCAAGGCTGAAGAGGACGTGAAAAAGGTGCCTGGCGTCAATGAGGTAACGGTGGAATTCAGCGAGGCAAAGCCCTCGGAGCTGAACAAGATAGGCCACATTCTCGCCGTGATGAGCGGTAAGGGTGGAGTGGGTAAGTCGCTGGTAGCCAGTCTTGCCGCTGTGGCACTGAAGCGTAAGGGCAAAGAGGTGGGCATTCTGGATGCTGATATCACCGGTCCGAGCATCCCCAAGATGTTTGGCATCAACACTCGCCCTACCGGCAGCAATACCGGCATTCTACCCGTTCTCTCCAGGTCAGGGATTGAGGTCATGTCTATTAACCTTCTCCTGCCCAGCGAGGACGATGCCGTTATCTGGCGTGGCCCTTTAATCGGGAACACGATTAAGCAGTTCGGGGAAGAGGTGCTCTGGGGAAGGCTTGATTATCTGATTATAGACCTCCCCCCGGGTACTGCTGACGCCGCTCTTACTGTGATGCAGTCCTTCCCAATTTCGGGGGTGATTATCGTTTTTACTCCCCAGAACCTGGTTGAGATGATAGTCAGAAAGGCAGTAAACATGGCCCAGAAGATGGAGAAGCGTGTCCTGGGGGTGGTGGAGAACATGAGCTACCTTTATGTGCCGGAAATAGACAAGAAGATTGAGATCTTTGGCAAGAGCCGGGCGGAGCAGATGTCCCACGCCGCTCAAGCACCGTTGCTGGGACGACTGCCCATAGACCCGGAGCTGGCCAAGCTTTGTGACGAGGGAGATATTGAGCGCTACAATGCTGAAATTGTGCCCAGCTTAGGCGAGTCTATAATCCAGGCGTTATCAACCGATGTCAAATGAGATAGGAGCGGAGCAAATGTCTTCATCGTGGGAGAAGTTTGAAGAACTAATCAAGCAAGAAATGAGGAAGATATACTCCGAGGCGACTATTGACCACTCCATGAACCCGAGAAATGTGGGCGACCTGGAGGATGCCGACGGCTTTGCCCGGGTAACCGGTCCCTGTGGTGATATCATGGAAATATGGCTCAAGGTGAAGGATGGCACCATAAGCGATACCGGTTTCACGACCGATGGCTGTGGCACCTCCATCGCTTCTGGCAGCATGGTAACCGAGCTGGCAAAGGGAAAAGGTATCAGCGAAGCCCAAAAGATAAGCCAGAATGATGTCCTGAGTGCCCTGGGGGGACTCCCTGAAGAAAGCCAGCACTGTGCCCTTCTGGCGGCAAATACCCTTAAAGCAGCCATCAGGGACTACCTGGCGATGCAGAGGGAGCCGTGGAAGAAGGCGTACCACAAACACATTGCTCACTAGAGGTGCAGCATAGTGGCTAATTCTATTATCTATGGCCCCGTCCCCTCCTGGAGGCTGGGCAGGTCGCTAGGTATTGACCTCCTGTCTACCAAGGGAAAGACATGCTCATTTGATTGTGTCTATTGCCAGCTGGGGATGACGGTTCATCCTGAGGTGGAACGTAAAGAGTTTGTCAGCCTGGATAGGCTTGCCTGGGAGTTGAAAAAAGTGGAAGGTGTTGCCGCCGATTATGCTACCTTCTCCGGGATGGGTGAGCCGAGCCTAGCATCTAACCTTGGTGAGGCAATAAGGCTGGTGAAGTCAGCCCTAAAACTACCGGTGGTGGTTCTTACTAATTCTTCTTTAATACCCAGAGAAGACGTACGCCACGAGCTTGCCCTGGCTGATGTGGTTGTAGCCAAGGTTGATGCGCCGACTGAGGAGCTTTTTCATAAAATCAACCGTCCTATCGGAAGCCAGAAACTGGCTGGAATCCTGAAGGCGCTTCAACTCTTCAGGGAAGAGTACCACGGGAAGCTCGCTCTCCAGATGATGTTCATTGAGGCAAACAAGGGCTACGCTGGGGACATGGCAAAAATAGCCGGGCAGCTTTCTCCCGATGAAGTACAAATAAATACGCCTCTGCGTCCCTGTGGCGTGACTCCGTTGCCACCCGAAGAGGTGGCTGCTATAGAGCGGGAATTCAGCCATTTTCAAAGTGTGTTTACGGTATATGGGGCATTAAAGCCAGAGGTTATGCCGCTTGATTTAGCCGAAACATTACGGCGCCGCCCCAAGCTCTAGTAGCTT
>CAYWCO010000114.1:0-2815 GCA_964456815.1 uncultured Dehalococcoidales bacterium
AAACATCATGTTCGGGGTTAGAGGTAGTGCCGCTGCCAGCATTGTCCTTCACTGTTTGGGTATCACTGAGATTGACCCTCTTGAGAATAAGCTGGTGTTTGAGCGCTTTCTTAATCTGGAGCGCCAGGAGATGCCAGATATAGATTTAGATTTTGAGGATGACCGCCGTGACGAGGTCATCGCCTATGTATCCCAGAAATACGGGCCGGACCATGTTGCCCAGATTATTACCTTTGGCACGCTGGGCGCCAGGGCCGCCATCAGGGATGTGGGGCGGGCGCTGGGTATGCCCTATAGTGACGTTGACCGGGTGGCTAGGCTTATTCCCGCAGCACCAAGTATAACCCTGGCTCGAGCCCTGGATGAGAATGCCGAGCTCAAAAATATCTACGATGAGGATGCCATAGTTCATAACCTGGTTGACTCAGCCAAGAGGATAGAAGGCATTGCTCGTCATGCCAGCACTCATGCCGCCGGTGTCGTTATATCTAAAGAACCCCTCATTGGATATGTCCCGCTACAAGCGATAAGCAAGGGTAACGGTCAGGGAATGGTGATGACCCAGTTCGCCATGGAAGATATTGCCCGTATTGGTCTACTCAAGATGGACCTCCTTGGTCTGGCTAACCTCACCATCCTGGGCAAAGCCAGGGAGATTATCCGTCAAAACCGGGGCGTTGAAATTGACCTGCACCATATCCCGGTGGACGATGTCAAGACCTTTGAGTTGCTGTCCTCAGGGGAAACGATTGGTGTGTTTCAGCTGGAAGGGGCGGGCATGCGCCGCTACATCAAGGAGCTTAAACCGACCACCTTCAGCGATATTGCGGCTATGGTAGCCCTGTATCGTCCCGGTCCCATGGAGCACATCCCCACCTTCATCAAAGCCAAGCACGGCATTGAGCCTATCCGCTACCCCCACCCCACCCTAGCCAGCATCCTTGAGGAAACCTACGGGGTGATTGTATATCAGGAACAGGTGCTGTTTATTGTGCAGGCCCTCGCTGGCTACAGCCTGGGGCAGGCTGACGTCTTCCGTAAGGCAATGGGCAAGAAGATTCCCGAGGCTATGAAGAAAGAAAGGCGTAGCTTTACTACCGGAGCCAAGAAGAATGGGTTCTCGGCTGAGGTAGCCGCTGAGGTCTTCGCTCTCATTGAGCCCTTCGCCGGCTACGCCTTCAATAAGGCTCATGCCACCAGCTACGCCCTTATTGCCTATCAAACCGCCTATCTCAAGGCAAACTACCCGGCAGAATATATTACCGCTTTCCTGATTACCCATACCGGTCAGTTAGAGAAGATGGCTAGTGCTGTTGCCGAATGCCGCCGCCTGGGTATTACGGTGCTGCCGCCGGATATAAACCGCAGTCAAGCCAGCTTTTCTATAGAAGGGGATAACGAAGGCAAAGCTCCAGCCATCCACTTTGGGCTAACCGCTATCAAGAATGTGGGCTACGGGGCGGTAGAGCCTATCATTGCCCAGCGAAATAAGGGGGGCGAATTCAAATCTATTGAAGACCTGTGCCGCCGCTGTGACCTGCGTGGGGTAAACCGGCGGGTAATGGAGTCTCTGATTAAGGTTGGCGCCTTAGACTGCCTCGGTAGCCGTGGCACGCTACTCCACAATATTAGTCGTATCCTCTCTCTGGCGCAACGGGAGCAGTACCTGCGGGAGACAGGGCAATCTACCATGTTTGACCTGTGGGGGGAGGCAATGCCGGTGCCTATACCCAGCCTTGACCTTGAGGAAGCCGACATCTCTATCAAGGAGAAGCTAGGCTGGGAGAGGGAGCTGATGGGAGTATATCTCTCCGAGCACCCCTTCAGTTCGTTTGCCACCAAGGTGGCATCAGAGAATACTACCCTGTGCGGTCAGATTGATGCCGAGCTGGCGGGACAAACCGTAGTCGTTGCCGGCATGGTAGCCTCGGTTCGCTACCTGTTCACCAGGGATAGGCATCCTTTTGCCAGCGCCGTTCTGGAAGACCTGGATGGCAGAATTGAGGTTATGGTCTGGCCCAAGGTCTATGCCGATACCAAGGAGCTATGGCAGGAAGGAAACATACTGCTGGTTGAAGGTAAGGTAAGGCTAAGGGATGAGCGGGTGCAGCTAAACTGCGACTATGTGCGCCGCTACCAACCAGAGGCAGCTCAGGAGGCAGAGGCGGTTACCTCTCAACCCGGTGAGGCGCCGGCAGTAGATGAAGAAGCCTCGACCATTACGGCACCAGCCGAAAGCCACCGACTGGTAATCAGCATCACTCAAACCAGCGATGAGGATAGTGATACCGCCTGTCTGCATAAATTGATTGACACTCTTAAAGAATTCCCCGGGCAGGATGAGGTAAAGCTGTGCCTGA
The DNA here is from genome assembly GCA_964456815.1 of uncultured Dehalococcoidales bacterium. Taxonomy (GTDB): domain Bacteria; phylum Chloroflexota; class Dehalococcoidia; order Dehalococcoidales; family BS750m-G39; genus CAVTZP01. Next base: position 2,361 of record CAYWCO010000114.1, read on the forward strand.
CTAATGGGGAGAAGATTATTAATCTCAAGCTGTCTAATATATATACCAACCACTGCCCCGAGCTTCATCAACGGCTGGTAGCGCTGGTGGGGGAGGACGGGCTAAGGCTGGAGACCACGACCTAAATCCATCATACTACTGGCACCTTCGCGCTCTGTCCCCAAATTACTATTGTAACAAAGTTAGGAGATTATTAGGTAACCTATCCCCCTGACCCCCTTCCCTTAATAAAAGATTGTTTAACAACCCCTCACCCTTTATCCCTCTCCCCTTCATAAGGGGAGAGGGAAGAGAAATGCTTAAAGGGGCTTCGCCCCTTTTAATCCCTTTGCTAAAATCTCTTCCCCCTCTCCCTAAAAAGAGAGTCAAAGGGAGGCGAAGCCCCAGATATTCTTATATGGGGAGTTTTAGAGGGGCGCAAAGCCCCTCTTATATAGAAAGTTCCCCCTCCCTTA
>CAYWCO010000115.1:0-2791 GCA_964456815.1 uncultured Dehalococcoidales bacterium
AAAGTGGGGGTTCCCAGAAAAACGAGCACAACCTCTTGACCTAGCCCGCAGGTGGTGATACTATCAGCGCTGGGGGTGAGGGGTGAATTTCTCAGAAAAGCTCGCAGATGTCACTGAAAGAAATAACAGCCTGCTCTGCATCGGGCTTGACCCCAACCCGGAGCTGATGCCGGACAAGACAGGCGTCTTTAAATTCAACAAGGCAATTATTGACGCCACCTCCGACCTGGTATGCGCCTACAAGCTCAACCTTGCCTTCTACGAGGCTCTGGGGCTTGACGGGCTGGACGACATGAAGCGCACCGTTAAACACATCCCGGACAACATTCCGGTGATTGGCGATGCCAAGCGGGGCGATATCGGCAACACCGCCAGGGCATACGCCAGGGCTATCTTTGATATCTTCAACTTTGACGCCACCACGCTGAGCCCCTACCTCGGCTTTGATTCAGTCGAGCCCTTTATTGAGTACTGGGACCGCGGGGTATTCATCCTGTGCCGGACCTCAAACCCGGGGGCGGTTGATTTCCAGAACCTCCCCCTTGAGACGGAGCACAAGCGCCTGCCCCTGTTTGAGATAGTAGCCCTGAGAGCGGCTAAATGGAATAAACAGGGCAATATCGGGCTGGTGGTTGGCGCCACCTACCCCGAGGAATTAAAACTGATACGGCAAAATCACCCCGATATGCTGCTGCTGATACCCGGCATCGGTGCCCAGGGCGGAGAACTGCCTTCAGCGGTTAGCCATGGGGTTGATAAGCGAGGGAGGAAGGCAATTATAAGCTCGTCACGGCAAATTATATACGCCTCAAAGGGAAAGGATTTTGCCGAGGCAGCCCGCCAGGTCGCCTCCTCGCTGCGAGAGCAGATTAACCACTACCGCACCACCGCCTAAGGCAAAAACGATGGAGTTAAAGCTGGGCGATAGGGTTCGCCTCAAGAAGAAGCACCCCTGCGGCAGCTATGAGTGGGAGGTGGTCAGGCTGGGGGCTGACATCGGCATTAAGTGCCTCAAGTGCCAGCGCCGCGTGCTGCTGGAGCGAAGCGTCTTTGAGCGCCGGGTTAAAGCCTTCGTTCCTCATGGAGAAAAATAGAGCCAAAATTGAACGCTTTAGGCGTTACTACCATAGTGGAAGCTACCTTCGGTGCTGCTAACCCCCTAAAAAGCCATTTTAGCGCCTCTGGTGGGGTTTTGCGCCGCTTTGCTAGGGGCACTGACGCCTAGGGGAGAGCAACAAGCTACCCCTCATCCAGCAGTCTCTTCTCACCCTTTATCTTCTGCAGGTCGGTTATGTCCTGGCTAACCTCCACCACGCCCATGTAGTTGCCCTGCTTGTCCTTGACCGGGAAATAGCGGATATATATCCTGCGTTCTTTAAGCTCAATCCAGAATTCGGCCACATCCCTTTTGCCAGATTTTAGGTCGCTTACTACCTGCTCTACCTTGTGTATGCTTTGCTGCGGGTGGCACTGCTGCACCTTTTTGCCGATGACCGATGGGGTCCGTCTGAATATCCTCTTCTCCCCCCGGCTGTAATACCTGACGGTATCAGTTCCGTCAACGAAGGTTAAATCTAGCGGTAATGTGTCAAAGATAGCCTCCAGCACCTCAGTTGAAAGCGTTTCCAGCATAGCTCACCTCCCACCCTTTATTACTTAATATATACCATCCCGCCCAATCTAAGTCCAGCCCCTTATTGTCTCATCTCGGGTTTTAATGTAATATAAACATGTTTAAGCCTTTTGGGGAGGATTGCTATGTCGGAATTCAATTGGACTCTGGTAATGAGCTGGTTTATGGATGATGGCATCCGTATTCTCATTATACTGGCGGTGGGAGCCGGGCTATGGTTTGCTTTGCAAAAGTTTATCCGGCCGCTGGTGTACCAGGCCGTAAAACAAACCAGGGGGGAGACCAAGGATGGGATCAGGAAAAGGACAGACACCCTTATCTCTGTCTTCGTGGGGGCAGGGAAGATTCTCATTGTCTTACTCGTCATACTTATGATTCTATCTGAGCTTGACGTAGCTATTGCGCCCGCCCTGGCTACCCTCGGCGTCGCCGGCGTAGCCGTCGGCTTCGGTGCTCAGTACATGATAAGAGACCTTATTGCCGGCATCTTCATTATCTGGGAAAACCAGTACCGGGTAGAGGACGTGGTCAAGGTAGCCGACATCGTCGGGCTGGTGGAGGAGGTACACCTGAGGAAGACAGTGCTCCGTGACCTGGATGGCATAGTACACCATATACCCAACGGCGAGATTAAGGTCGCCAGCAACTACAGCCGACACTTCTCCCGGGTCAATCTTAATATCTCGGTAAGCTATGGCACCGACCTTGACCATGCCATAAGCGTAATAAACCGCGTGGGCATGGAACTCGCTGAGGACAAGAACTGGCGCGAGCGGATTATAACTGCGCCCCTGGTGCTGAGGGTGGATAACCTTGGCGACTCCGGGATAGACATCAAGATTAAAGGCGATGTCAAGCCCCTGGAGCAATGGAACGTGACGGGGGAGTTGAGGCTTCGCCTCAAGAAGGCTTTTGATGCTGAAGGGATAGAAATTCCCTGGCCTCACGTCAAGGTATATTTCGGTGAGAGCCCGGCGGACACAGGTCTGGCCTGCAAGGCTTGCTCCCAGATTAACCTCCCCGGCAGCAAGTTCTGCTCCCGCTGTGGTGCCAAGCTCGGCAAGTAAAATTAATTTGTTGTCAAACCTCACCCCCTTAATCCCCCTCTCCTTCTCTAGGAGAGGGGGAAAGGTTTTTATAGAAGAGACGAAGCCTCAT
>CAYWCO010000116.1:0-2567 GCA_964456815.1 uncultured Dehalococcoidales bacterium
GGGGAGTGGTGGATGGAGTCGCAAGTTCATATCAAGCTACAGATTGAAGTCCGAATTTCTCGTAAAAGACGGTTTCGGCAAGCCCTCTCCTCGGTCTGAGCGGCGGCTCCTCATCGGGGTAGCCCAGGGGCGTCATGGAAACGACACAAAAACCCTCCGCCACCCCAAGAATAGCAGCCGCTTCTTTAGCGTCAAAAGCGCCGACGTGCACCGTCCCCAGACCCAGGAAATGGGCAGCCAGCGTCAGGTTCTGCATCGCCAGGGCGGTATCAAACATGTACCAAAACTCGCCCTTGTCGGTAACCGGCTTTCCCGGCTCCGGCATAGAATACCCCGACTTCCCCAGCTCGGCGCAGGCGACGATTACCACCGGGGCGTTTCTGATGGCCTCGGCAGCCCGATTAGGTCTGTCCGATACGCTGGTTAGCGCCTCAGCCAGCTTACTTCTTGTATCAGCATCCCTCACCACAACAAACCGCCAGCACTGGCTATTAGCCCAGGACGGCGCCCAGCAGGCAGCCTCCAGGACAGTTTTAATGGTACTGTCGTCCACCGCTTTTGTCTTATACTTACGGATACTCCTCCTCGCTTTGATTGCCTCCAGAACCTCCATTACTCCTCCTTTCGGCTTTTACTCTTTCTCCCAGGCACCCTTACCGATAAGGGAGACAAAGCGGCAGCCACCCAGATTCTCGGTCACATTTTTCTTCCTGCCCCTGGTAATCTTATATAGCTCCTGGAGGTAGCGGGAGCCGACGGGGATTACCATCCGCCCCCCAATTTTTAGCTGGGCTAGTAGGTCGGGTGGTACGCGGGGGGCGGCGGCGGTAACCATTATCGCGTCGTAGGGGGCTTCCCTCCGCCAGCCCAGCGTCTCCTCGGCAACGTGCACCTCAATATTGGTAAAGCCCAGCTTGTCCAGTATCTTCCTGGATGCCTCAGCCAGGGGCTTTAGACGCTCGGTGGTAACGACATGGCGGGCTAGCTTTGCCAGAATGGCTGCCTGGTAGCCGCTGCCGCTGCCTACCTCAAGGACTTTCTCCTTGCCTTTAAGCTCCAGAGCCTCGGTCATAAGGGCAATGATAAAGGGCTGAGAAATCGTCTGCTCATAGCCGATAGGTAGCGGTCTATCTTCATAAGCCAGGTGCTGGCTTTCCCTGGGTACGAAGAGCTCCCTGGGGATACTGCGCATCGCCTCCAATACCCGCTTGTCTTTAATCTCAGTGCTTAGTTGGTCAATTAACTCAGCCCTGGCGGCGTCAAAATCCATAGTCAGCATCGCTATAAGGCTAGGGCAAAATAAAGGCTAAAACAATAAGAATAGCCAGTATTATCCCGGAAAGAATACCAATCATCCGCAGTTCAACAGCTACATTAGGAGGCTGAGCTAGGGGAGCTGTGGGGCGTCGGGCTGGCGCCGGGGGAGCAACCACTTCAGCCCGGGGCTCAGGCTCATGCTGCTGGCTGGCTGCCGATGGCTGAGCCGGGGTGGAGAGGCCCTTACCTCCCCTTTTCCTCTTACTCCGGGATAGATGACTGCCGTGACGGCGTGATTTACGTGACATCTAAAAACCTCCTACTTAGCCCGTGGGTGAGCTTTCTCATAAACGCGCCTAATGTGGTCGGTGGTAAGATGGGTGTAGACCTGGGTGGTTGAGATGTTGGCATGGCCTAAAAGTTCCTGAACCGAGCGCAGGTCAGCCCCGCCGCTCAACATATGGGTAGCAAAGCTGTGCCTCAGGGTGTGGGGGGTAACCTGAGCCTCCAGACCGGCTTCCTTGGCATATCCCTTCAGTATCTGCCAGAGTCCCTGCCTGGTCAGTCTCTCACCGCGGCGGTTGAGGAACAATGCCTTTTCCTCGCTGCCGCGTACCAAACGAGGGCGCGCTTCGGTTAAATACTCCTTTACTATTAAGGCTGCCTTGGGAGCAATAGGGATGAGCCGCTCCTTATGCCCCTTGCCGAAGCATCGCACGTAGCCATCATCAGTATTTATATCAGCCAAATTTAAAGACACCAGCTCGCTTACTCTCATGCCGCTGGCGTATAGTAGGTGCAGCATGGCGCTGTCCCTCTTGGCTTCCAGTGTTCCCTGCTTGGAGGGCTGTTCTAACAAAAGGCGAGCCTGGGCGATTGAGATCGGCCTGGGCAGTGACTTTCCCACCTTGGGTGACGGCACATCCCGCGTCGGGTTCTCCCGTAGCATACCCTCAGCCACCAGAAAGCCATAGAAGGACTTGATCGCAGCTATCTTGCGGGCTACGGTGGTGGCAGCATATCTTCTCTCCTTGAGCTCAAGGAGGTAGCGCAGCATTGAGTCGCGGTCAAAAGCAGCCCATGGCGGGATAGTACCCCGCCTTGCCGCTTCCTCCTCAACAAATTTAGCCAGTTGATGCAGGTCGTTCTGATAGGCAAGTTTGGTGTTCTCGGAAAAGCCCCTTTCCACAATCAGATAGTTTAGAAATTTGTCAATCGCTTCTTTCACCGCTCTCCCTCACTTCCGGATAATCTTTATGTATTTTAACATAACTAAAAATAAAATTCAGCCCCCAGTGGTGGTTATTTAG
>CAYWCO010000117.1:0-2502 GCA_964456815.1 uncultured Dehalococcoidales bacterium
AGCGGGTCGGGTTGAGGCTGGGTAACCAGGATATTATCGTTAATGTTACCGGCGGGCTTAGAATCGCCGAGCCGGCGGCTGACCTGGGCATTGCCCTGTCTATCGCCTCCAGCTTCCGCGACGCGAGCGCCGACCCGCAGCTGGTGGTGGTGGGTGAGGTCGGCTTGAGCGGGGAGCTGAGGACTGTTCCCCAGCTTGAGCGCCGCGTTGCTGAGGCGGCACGGATGGGCTTTGAGCGCTGCCTGGTGCCCAAAGCCGGGGGCAAGATTACCAAGCCGAAAAATATTGAGCTTATTACCGTGAGCACGCTAAGGGAGGCAATTGGGGTGGGGTTGTGAATTTGGAAACCTCTTCCCCCCTCTCCTTTGAAGGAGAGGGGGATTAAGGGGGTGAGGTAGATAAAAAATAAAAAAGTCGGTGCCATAATCGCGGCTGCCGGGGAGAGCCGGCGGATGGGGGGAATAGACAAGGTCTTTGCCCTGCTGGGGGGGAAGCCAGCCCTGGCTCATGTGCTTGACGCCTTTAACGGCTGTGGTAAGGTCAACCATATAGTGGTGGTGGTGAGCGAAAATAACCTTGAGCGGTGCCGCAGGTTGATAGCCGAAAGGAATTGGTCTAAACCGATTGAGGTCTGTGCCGGGGGCAAAAGGCGGCAGGACTCGGTGGCGGCGGGGCTTGGGCAGCTTGATTGCGACTGGGTGGTAGTCCACGACGGCGCCCGGCCGCTGGTAACCAAGAAGCTGATTGAGAGCGGGCTTAAGGCAGCCCAGGAGAGCGGCGCCGCTGTAGCCGCTGTTCCCGTCACCGACACCATTAAGACCGCCGGTGACAACATGTTTGTACACCAGACGCCACCACGACGAAATCTATGGGCGGTGCAGACGCCGCAGGTATTTCGCACTGATATAATCGCCAGGGCTTATGAGCAGGCAAAGGACGAGGTAACCGACGACGCCTCGCTGGTGGAGGGGCTGGGGCAAAGGGTCAAGCTGTATATGGGCGCCTATGATAATATAAAGATAACCAGTCCTCATGACCTGGCTTTAGCCGAGGTCTTGTTAAAGAAGCATGGGAAATAGGTTACACGTTGGCATCGGCTATGACGTTCACCCCTTAGTTAAGGGCAAGGGGAGGAAGCTCGTCCTGGGCGGGGTGGAGATACCCTTTGACAGGGGGCTTGGCGGCTGGAGTGACGCCGACGCCCTCACCCACGCCATTATTGACGCCCTGCTCGGGGCGGTGGCTCTGGGTGATATCGGCAGCCATTTCCCCGCCGGCGGGGCGGAGTATAAGAATATCTCCAGCCTGAGCCTGCTTGAAAAGACGCGGGATAAGCTTGAGGAGAGCGGTTTTAGGGTAGTCAATGTTGATGCCACCGTTATCGCCGAGAAGCCCAAACTCGGAGATTTTGTTAGCCAGATGCGGCTCAAGCTCAGCCAGACGCTCGCTGTCAAGTTAGACCAGGTTAGCGTGAAGGCAAGCACGGCTAACGGCCTGGGCTTTGTCGGGCGGGGGGAGGGGATTGCCGCCTGCGCCGTAGCTATGGTGGAAGGATGAAGAGTAAAGGATGAAGGTATTTAACACCCTTTCCGGTCAGAAAGAAGAATTTTTACCCCACCCCTCACAGGCAAAGGACGAGGTCAAGATGTATGTCTGCGGGGTTACTCCCTATGATGACGCTCATATAGGGCATGCCATGAGCTATATTATCTTTGATGTTGTCCGGCGCTACCTCCACTTTCGGGGCTACAAGGTCAAGTATGTGCAGAACGTCACCGATGTTGATGATAAGATTATAGACCGGGCGACCAAGCTCGGTATCTCCCCCGCTGAGCTGGCGCAGAAATACACCGATAGCTACTTTGAGGATATGGATGCCCTCAATGTTGAGCGGGCTGATATCTACCCCCGGGCTACCGAGGAGATACCGAAAATCATTGAGGTGATAAAGACCTTAATTGATAAGGACTACGCCTATCCCGCCGCCGGCAGCGTCTACTTCAGGGTAAGGAATTTCTCGGACTACGGCAGGCTGGCTCACCGCAATCTCGCTGAGGTGATGACCGAATCGCGATTTGAGCCGGGGGAGAATAAGGAACACCCTATGGACTTTGCCCTGTGGAAGGCGTCAAAGCCGGGGGAGCCGTCTTGGGAAAGCCCCTGGGGTGAGGGCAGACCGGGGTGGCACATTGAGTGCAGCGCCATGTCCCTGAAGTACCTGGGTGATACCCTCGATATCCACGGCGGTGGGCAGGACCTCATCTTCCCCCACCACCAGAACGAGATTGCCCAGTCGGAGAGCTTTACCGGCAAAAAGCCCTTCGTTAGGTACTGGCTGCATAACGGGCTGGTCCAGCTCGGCGAGGAGAAGATGAGCAAGTCCCTGGGTAACCTGATAACCATCAAGCAGGCGCTGGAAAAATATAGCCCCGATGCCATCCGCATCTTTATCCTGAGCTCCCACTACCGCAGCCCCCTTACCTACTCCGAGGAGGCGCTGGG
>CAYWCO010000118.1:0-2442 GCA_964456815.1 uncultured Dehalococcoidales bacterium
GTTATCTACTGCCGGTGGGGGTGTGGTATCGGATGGGGGTGACGGCGTAGTGCAGCCAAATAAGATAGCGGCTATTAAGACCAATGGGGCTAGATAACTCCACTTCATCGCCGGTTCTCACGCCTTACTTTATTCTATCAGAGATGGGCATTTGCTTCCACCTCAGTAATTGATAACATCGCCCGCACACTTGACGATACTCCTAGGATAAAGTAATATCTTTCAAATGGGTACTATAGCGCTAACGATAAATGGCGCTACCGCTAGTGGGCGTGAGGGGATGACCATCCTTGAGGTCGCCCGCGAAAACGGTATTGATATACCCACCCTCTGTTATCTGGAAGACCTGCCCCCGCTTGGAGCCTGTCGGCTCTGTGTTGTTGAGGTGGAGGGCTCCAGGACCCTGGTCGGCTCCTGCCATACCCCCATCACCGAGGGCATGGTCGTTCATACCCACTCCCCCAAAGTCCTGGAGGTGCGCCGGACACTGGTGGAGCTTATGCTCGCCAGCCACCCCGATAACTGTATGGTCTGCGACGAGGCTAACCGCTGCGAACTCAGGAAAATAGCCGCCGACCTGGATGTAGGTCTGCCCCGATTCAGGATAAGAAAGCATTATTACCCCGTTGAAGACGAAAGCCCCTATATTATCCGTGATATGTCCAAGTGTATCCTGTGCCGGCGCTGTGTCGCTGCCTGCCGGGATATAAAGGGCGAGAAGATGTTCAGCATTGCCTACCGGGGATTTGATAGCAAGGTTATCTATGGTCTTGACCTGCCGGTGGGCAGTGAAGAAGCCTGTCGTGACTGTGATACCTGCATTTCTCTGTGCCCTACCGGGGCTTTGAGTAAACCGAGCAAAACAGGGAAGGAGAAGACTGGCCCAGCTTTGTTCGTGAAAGGATAGGCACTCATCTGCTAGTCAAAGAGTGAGATGAGCAAGAGAGTCGCTTCCCGGAATAAAGCCCCAGAAAACCTGCTTGTAGCGCTCCAAGAAGCGCAGGCCCGCTTTGGCTATCTGCCGCCAGAACTCCTGCCCGAGCTGGCTGAATCCCTTGGTGTCCCCCTCAATGATGTCTACGGTGTTGCCAGCTTTTATTCTTTCCTTTCCACCAGGCCGCTGGGCAGAAACGTCATCAGAATCTGCAAAAGCCTGCCCTGTTATCTTCAGAGCTGCCAGATTATCATTGAAGCGGTGGAAAAAGAAATCGGCATCAGACCCGGTGAGACCACCCCTGACGGCAGGTTCTCCTTCGAGCTGACCAACTGCATCGGTCTCTGTGATAAAGCCCCGGCGATGCTGATAAACAATGATGCCCACGTTGACCTGACACCGAAAAAAATATCGCGGATTTTGCAGAAATATAAGTGAAAGCTGAATATTATTAGGAGGCTTTTGAATGCCGCAGGCGAAGATTGTCCTAAAAAACTGCCAGGTTATTGACCCGAGAGACATCCAAACTCACCTGGGGAGGGACGGCTTCAAAGCCCTGGAAAAAGCCCACCACGAGCTGACCCCGGAAGAGGTAATCAATGAAGTAAAGCTCTCCGGGCTGCGCGGCCGGGGAGGGGCTGGCTTTCCCTGCGGCGTAAAGTGGGAGGGGGCGAGAAACTCCCCGGGGGATGAGAAATACGTTATCTGCAACGCCGATGAGGGGGAGGTGGGGACATTTAAGGATAGATATATCATTGAGAACGACCCCTTCACCCTCATCGAGGGACTGGCGATTGCCGGTTATGCCATCGGTGCCAAGCAGGGCTATATCTACCTGCGCGCCGAATACCACCACCTCCTTGATTTGCTCAGGGGTGCCATCAATCAAGCCAGAGAGTCCGGGTTCCTGGATGGCTTTGATATTGAAATCAGGGAGGGTGCCGGTGCCTACGTATGCGGCGAGGAGTCTGCCCTGATGGAGTCCATGGAGGGGAAACGGGGGGAAACGCGCTACCGCCCGCCCTTCCCCACTGTAGCCGGGCTGTGGCAGAAACCAACGATTATCAACAACGTGGAAACACTGATGAATATACCCCAGATTTTGCTCAATGGTGGTGGCTGGTACTCGCAGATGGGGACGGAGCGGAGCAAGGGCACCAAGGTCTTCTCGGTGAGCGGGGACGTAGCCAAAGCCGGTGTCTATGAACTGGTGCTGGGCAGCCCGTTGCGGGAGCTTGTTGAGGAGCTGGCTTCAGCCAAAAATATCAAGCTGATACAGATAGGCGGTGCCACCGGCAGAATTCTACCCTACGAGTTGATAGATACTCCCCTTGCCTTTGAAAATATCCTCGGCGCCGGCGCCGTTACCGTGTTTGATAAGAGACGGGACGTGCTGGATATTGTTTACCGGACTATGGAGTTTCTGGCTGAGGAGTCCTGCGGTAAGTGTACTCCCTGCCGGCAGGGTACCCAGGCGATGCTTGAGATAATGGAAAGGTTCTGCCGGG
>CAYWCO010000119.1:0-2405 GCA_964456815.1 uncultured Dehalococcoidales bacterium
GTTCAGACGGCGGCTTACACCCTCCCCGCCGTTATCGCCTCCATACCGTCGGGCATTCTGGTACACAACCTGCTCTTACTGAATGAGTTCCCTGACGTCAAAGCCGACGGGAAAGCGGGCAGAAAAACACTGCCCATAACTATGGGCAAGAAAAATGCGGGCATAGTCTACTCCGCCATGACCATGATAGTTTACCTGTGGATAATCGGCGGGGTGGCGGCGGGGATAATGCCTGTCTTCTGTTTAATAGCCCTGCTCACCCTCCCCCTAGCGGTAAAGGCGATTGGGGGTGCCAGAAGGCATGAAAAAATGGACAGGCTGGTACCGGCGATGACAAATAACGTCATGGTAGTACTGGTGACCCAGCTTCTCCTCGGCGCAGGCTATATCCTGGCAGGGGTCTTTTAATGCCGGTTGACCTGGTTTTGCTCCACCCCCCCAGCGTTTATGACTTTCGCCAGAAAACGATTCTCTACGGCCCGGTCAGCGACCTAATTCCGTCTTCGTCCATGTTTGAGATGTACCCCATCGGCTTCACCAGCATCGCCGAGTATCTGGAGGACAGGGGCTACCGGGTACGCATTATTAACCTTGCCGTTCGCATGCTGAGCGATAATAAATTTGACGCCGAGGCGCTGATAAGGCGCCTGGAGGCGCCGGTATTCGGCATTGATTTGCACTGGCTGGTGAGCTCTCACGGCGCTATTGAGGTCGCCAGGATAGTGAAAAAATGCCACCCCAAAGCCAGGGTGGTGATGGGGGGGCTTTCCTCCTCTTATTTCTATAAGGAGCTAATCCAGTACCCTGAGATTGATTACGTCCTCAGGGGCGACTCCACCGAGGAGCCGCTCAGGCAGCTCATGGACTGCATAACCCAAAAGAGACCGCCTGAGGATGTGCCCAATCTTGTCTGGCGGGATAAAAAGGGCAAAATTCGAGAAAACCCCTTCTCCCATGTCCCCAATGACCTGAGCAACGTCATGGTCAGCTACTATGATAATACCATGCGCTCGGTTATCAGGTACCGTGACCTTGCCAGCTATACCCCATTCAAGGGCTGGACGAGCTATCCCATTACCGCGGTACTGACCTGCCGCGGCTGCACCGAGAACTGCGTTATCTGCGGCGGCTCGGCGGCTGCCTTCAGAAACTTCTATAACCGGGAAAAGGCTGCCTTTCGCTCCCCGCGGTCAGTCGCCAACGATGTGAAGCAGATTAAGCGCTTCAGCCGCGGTCCCATCTTTATCCTCGGCGACCTGCGCCAGGCAGGTGATGACTATGCCTATGAGGTCCTGAGGCTATTGGAGAAGAACCGGGTGAAGAATCAGCTCATCCTTGAACTCTTCTCCCCCGCCCCCGCCGACCTTCTTTACCATATGAGCCTCGCCTCACCCAACTTCTGCCTTGAGATTTCCCCCGAGTCCCATGACCATGAGGTAAGGAGGGCTAGCGGCCGACATTATTTCAACCAGGACTTGGAGCAGACGCTGGACGATGCCCTCAGCGTCGGCTGCGGGCGGCTGGATGTTTTCTTCATGATTGGGCTGCCCAAGCAGACCCCGAAGTCGGTAATGGAAACCGTTGACTACTGCGACTATCTCTTCCAGAGGTTTAAGGGGGATAAGCGGCTCTCCTTCTTTATCGCCCCGATTTCGCCCTTCCTCGACCCGGGCAGCCTCGGCTTTGAGCAACCCGAGCGCCACGGTTACCGCATTCTCTTCCGCACGCTTGAGGAGCACCGCCAGGCGTTAGTGGAGCCAAGCTGGAAGTATTCGTTAAATTACGAGACAAAATGGATGAACCGCCAGCAGATTGTGGACACCGCCTACGAGGCGATACTGCGCCTCAACCGCCTGAAGGCAAAGTACGGGGTTATCTCCGGGGAGATGGCTGGGGTGGGGGAGGAGCGCATCAGGGCGGCGTGGGAAATGGCACACCTTATTGATGAGCTGCTGGCTAAGGGGAATACTGACGAAATCCCCCGCCTAAAGAAAAGGATAGACGAGATAAACGCCTTCCCCGTGGTGGAGAGAAAGCAGCTGGAGCTACCGATGGGGCTGGTCAAGCTGAAGTTTTTAAACTCCCTCTGGTCATGGGCAACCAGAAGGTAATTAGCCTATTGGTTATCAACCTCACCCACTTTTCACCCTAAAAAATCTGTGATTTTTCAGGGGACCCGAATTTAATATGGTAACCTCACCCCCTGTATCCCCCTCTCCACTCTTGGAGAGGGGGAGGAATTTTATAGAAGAGGGGCTAACGCCCCTCTTAGACGCCCCAGTTAAAACGGGAGAAGGTAATACAATCCCTCTCCAATGAAGCAGAGGTTTAAGGGCAAAGCCCCTAAGGGTGGGAGGGTATCTGCTAAGTAATAAGCCGCAGACGCCCTAAGGGTGGGTGGGTGG
>CAYWCO010000120.1:0-2401 GCA_964456815.1 uncultured Dehalococcoidales bacterium
GGAGCCCACTCCGGCCACCCGATCCTGGTCAGCAAGGGGGTATAGAGCAGGGTGCACGCCGCAGCCACCAGAAGCAGGGGCAGCAGACCCCAGCCCCTGGCGAGGACAAAATAGACACCTATCGGCACCGCCAGCAGAAAGGAGACCAGCCCGAACCAGAAGACCTGCCTCGGCTTAAGCAGGGAGGCGGGGAGGATACCGCTGCCGCCGCTGAAGGGGGTTCGCCTCACCTCAAGGTCTATTCCGCTCCTGTAATCAAAGTAGTCGTTGAGCACATTAACGCCGATGTGGCACAGGAGCAGCCCGAAAAAGGCGAGCAGGGCGTAGCCGAGGTGGAAGTAGCCATCATACCAGGCGAGGGAGTTACCGAGAAAAGCCAGCACCACGGAAAGAAGCAAAAAGTGCGGTCTGGTCTCCAGAAACCATACCTTCAGCTTCATCGGTTATTTATTTTCCTTATGGGCCATCTCTACATGCTTCTGCCAGCACTTCTCATGAACGTAAACGGCACATCTGGCGCAGTAGTAGATATGGGCTCGCGCATCCTTTTGACAAACTGGACACTTCATAGCTATCCCTAGTTCTCAGCTAATTCTGACGGCTATAATGGAGAGAATAATGAATAGAACGGCGAGGACGATGGTGAATTGAAAAAGCGTTTTTTCCATGCCCCGTTTAGTGCGGTAGACGGTGTCGGGCTGACCGAAGATACCCCCCAGCCCCCCGCTTCTAACCTGCAGGAGGACAGCTATTATCAGGGCTACGGCTAATATAATCTGAGCTATATTAAGATAGGTCTGCATCTCATCCTTCCTCTAGTTTCTTCGCCACCAGTTCGTTTACCAGCTTGGGGTTGGCACGACCCCTGGTGGCTCTCATCACCTGCCCAACGAGGAATTTTAGGGACTCCTTTTTACCCCCCTTATAATCGGCGACGGCTTGGGCATTGCTTCTTATTGCCGCCATAACCTCTTTCTCAAGCTCGTCAGCGTCGCTGATTTGGCTCAGCCCTTGCTGCTGAATAATATCAGGGGCGTCCCTTCCCGTTTTAAACATCTCCTCAAGCACGGATTTGGCGGTGGCGGTGCTAACCGCAGCCTGCGAATGTAGAACCAATAAGCTGGCGAACTGCTTGGGGCTGACCCTTTTGCCAAATTCTGTTATATCAATACTGTTAGCATTTATTATACTACTAGCCGGGCCTAAGAGCCAATTACTTATCTCCTTGGGGGGGACTGCCGTATTAGCCCGGCGGAAATACTCAAAGTAGTCAGCCATTGCCTTGGAGCTGGTAAGGAGGTTGGCGTCATAGGCGGGGAGCTTATATTCGGCGACAAAGCGGTCGCGCCTGGCTTCGGGCAGCTCGGGCAGACTTGACCTTATCTCCTCCACCCGCTCGCGGCTTAGAGCCATTGGCGGCAGGTCTGGCTCGGGGAAGTAGCGATAGTCGTGGGCGTACTCCTTGCTGCGCTGGGCAACCGTTATCCCCTTCTCCTCCACCCATCCCCTGGTCTCCTGGGCAAGTTTTTTGCCCTCCCCGGCCATCTTTCTCTGCCTTTTAGCCTCATGTTCCAGAGCCAGGTAGACCGCCTTGAAACTGTTCATATTCTTGACCTCAACCTTAGCCAGAGACTCGGGGCTGTTCTTGGGGCGGATGCTGATATTGGCGTCGCACCTGAAGCTCCCCTCCTCCATGTTGCCGGTGGATACGCCAAGGTACTGGAGTATGGTGCGCAGCTTTATCAGGTATTGCCTGGCTTCCTCCGGGGAGCGGAGGTCGGGCTCGCCGACAATCTCCATCAGCGGCACCCCCGCCCGGTTGACATCAACCAGACTGTAGGACTGCCCCTCTGGGGAGACGCGGTGGAGTAATTTGGCCACATCCTCTTCAAGATGGACTCTGGTTATGCCCACCCTCCTTTTTTTGCCATCAGCCTCAATGTTGAGCCAGCCGTCGTGGCTGATGGGGGTGTCATACTGGGAAATCTGATACCCCTTCATCAGGTCGGGGTAGGGGTAGTTCTTGCGGTCAAACTTGGTGTAGTCGGAGATGGTGCAGTTGAGAGCCAGGGCGGTCATTATGGTGTATTCCACCGCCTGCTGGTTAATAGTGGGCAGGACCCCGGGCATACCGAGGCAGACCGGGCAGACATGGGTATTGGGTGGGGCAGTGGCATAATCGGTACTGCAGCGGCAGAACATCTTGCTTTTAGTTAAAAGCTGGGCATGAACCTCCAGCCCGATAATGGTCTCGTAGTCCATGGCAGATTTTAGTATAGCAACTATGGTGATGGCTGACAAGGAAGATATTTTATTCATCAACCTCACCCCCTTAATCCCCCTCTCCATTCTTTGGAGAGGGGGAGGAGAATAAAAAGAGGGGCAAAAGCCCCTCTTAGAC
>CAYWCO010000121.1:0-2391 GCA_964456815.1 uncultured Dehalococcoidales bacterium
GTATTAAGGAGTATGCCGTAAGCCCCTCGTTTGTGGTTGTCAGGGAGCTTCATGGCAGGTTGCCGCTATATCATATAGATTTCTACCGCCTTGACCACCTGGAGGAGATTGCCGAGCTTGGTCTGGACGATTATCTATACGGCAGGGGTGTCTCGGTGGTGGAGTGGGCGGAGAAGGGGTTGAGCCTGCTGCCGGAGGAGCACCTGATTATTGAAATGGGCTATCTCTCCGATACCGGGCGCAGCCTTAGGTTCAAGCCCGGCGGTAAGCGCTACCGCGAAATAGTATCAAAGCTGAAACAATGATATTAGCCATAGATGCTTCAACCGATAACGCCAGCCTGGCTCTGGTTCAGGACGGCAGGGCGCTGGCAGGGTCAAACTGGCGCTGTGAGCAAAATCATACCGTTGAGCTACTACCCCATCTGGCTCGTCTGCTGGATGAGGCTAAAGCCGATATTAAGTCTATTAGCGCTGTTATTGTAGCCAGGGGACCGGGGAGCTTTAACGGGCTGCGCGTCGGCATCAGCACCGCCAAGGGGCTTGCCTTCAGCCTGGGGGTTCCCATAGTCGGCGTCAGCAGCCTTGAGGTGGTAGCCTACGAGCATGCCGATAGCGGCTTGCCCGTCTGCCCCATATTCAATGCCGGCAGGGGGGAGGTTGCCACCGCCGTCTACCAGAAGAAAGACAACGGGTGGGCTCAGCTTGTCGCTGAGCACATAACCACCGTTGACGCCCTTTGCTCGGGGATAACCAGCAAGACTATATTCTGCGGCGAATTTATTCCCCAGATTGCCGGCGAGCTTAAGAAGTGGCTCAGAGAAAGGGCGGTGATAGCTACCACCGAACCCCGCCGCGCCCGACTGCTGGCTGAGCTGGGAAGACGGCGGCTTGATGCCGGCGATTATGATAATGTCGCTACCCTGCAGCCACTCTACCTCAGGCGACCGGCAATTACCCAAGCCAAGCACCGATAGTTAAGGAGAGGAAAATGGCAAACTGGCCCCAGGTATCAGTTGATATTGAGAAGGAACTGGAGATGTGTTTTGCCTGCGGGCAGAAAAACCCCATCGGCTTGAAGTTGAAGTTTGGCTGGGACGGCAGGGTAGCCAGGGCGGAGTTTATCCCCAACAAGCTCCATCAAGGCTGGGCGGGGGTGGTTCACGGCGGGATTATAACCTGCCTCCTTGATGAGGCGATGAGCTACGCCGCCCTGTTTAGCGGGGCAAATAGTCTAACCGCCAGAATGCAGACCAGGTTCAAACGCCCCCTCCAGATAGATGAGCCCCTCACTGTCACCGCCTCCCTGACCAAAAAGACCAGGAAGCTGGCTGAGGCTAAAGCGGAGGTATCGCTCAGGGATGGCACGGTAGTCGCCGATAGCACGGCAACCATGTTTGTCATTGGTCAGAGAAAGGGTACTAAAGGAGATTAATAAAATGGAAAAATCTTTAGTCCTCATCAAACCCGACGCTATGGAGAGGAGCCTGGCGGGCGCTATTATCGCCCGTCTGGAGAAGCTGGGGCTAAGGCTGGTGGCAGCAAAGATGCTCCACCTGGATAAAGCCCTCGCCCAAAGGCATTACGCCGTCCATAGGGACAAGCCCTTCTATGATAGCCTGGTAGGTTATATCAGCTCAGCCCCGATAATCGCCTGCGTCTTTGGGGGCAAGGGGGTGGTGGAGGTAATCAGGAAGGCGATGGGGGCAACTGACCCGGCTGAGGCGGAGAAGGGGACGATAAGGGGTGATTTCGGCGTGGATATTGAGCGCAACACCGTCCATGGCTCTGATTCGGTAGCCACCGCCGAGGAGGAGATAAAACTCTTCTTTTCCCAGGATGAAATATTCGGCTATTGAATCCTGAGGACGGGGACAGCCTTACTCCAAAGCTCATCCAGCTGGTAGTATTCCCGCTCAAACTGGGAAAAGATGTGAATAATGATATTGCCAAAGTCAAGCAGGAGCCAGCCTGAGTCTACAGTCCCTTCGTGGTGGGAAGGCAGGACGCCTTCATGTTTTAATCTATGCCCGACTTCGTCGTAGATGGCTGAAATCTGCCGCTCCGATTCGCCACTGCATATCACGAAATAATCGGCGAAGCTGCATACCCCGCGGGCATCAAGCAGCACAATGTCGCTCGCCTGCTTATCGGCGGCAGCCTCCATCGCCTTGTGTGCTATATCTATTCCTTCCAGTCGCTAGTCCTCCATATGTAGCGGTTACTTATAAATATTATATCATAACCATGGTAATTATAAATGCTAAGCATGAGGTGGGTTTCTGATAGCTATTTGCTTTTATGTTATACTTTAATTGTGTTGGTATAACCCCATTAAAAATTGGAGGATGAGAGGAAATGGCGGGGCTTCTTTAAGAGACGGGTGGCACTC
>CAYWCO010000122.1:0-2385 GCA_964456815.1 uncultured Dehalococcoidales bacterium
CTTCGCCTCTCTGCGATGTTCCTTTTTGCCCCTCCCTTTAAGGGCGGTGGGTGGGAATAGATAAAGGAATAAAGCCCCCTTAAACTCTGTTTTAACCTCTCCCTCCTTAAGGGTAGTGGGTGGGAAAAGATATAAGATATATTCGGGGCAAAGCCTCTCTTAAATACCCATCACAGGCAGTTTAATTCCTCCCATAAGACATCGCCCAGCTCAAACACTGGCCCGTCCTTGCAGACCTGCTTCAGTCCGTTTTTGGTCTTTACCGTGCAGCCGTAGCAGACGCCGAGCCCACACCCCATCCTCACCTCCAGCGAAATCTGGACCGGCTTGCTTTTCAGTTCTGGCATTTTTGCCATTGCTTTATACATCGGCATAGGTCCGCAGGCAAAGAGCTGGTCTGCCCGGTCAACATAGTCGGGGAGGAGGTTGGTTACCAAGCCCTTTTTGCCGCTGGTTCCGTCCTCGGTGGCGGTAATAAGCTTTACTTCAGGAGGCAGGAGGTTTTCAGGGTAAAGCTGGGGGGCGGTTACTGTCCCCAGGAGCAGCGTTACCGAGCACCCCTGTTTTGGGACTTGCTGGGCTAAGAAGGCTAACGGGGCAACGCCAATGCCCCCTGCCACCAGCAGCAGGTTTTTAGCATCAGGATAAATCGTGTAGCCGTTGCCCAGCGGGCCGAGCAGGTCGAGACTGTCGCTGGTCTGACATTGGGACAGCCAGTGAGTACCCCTCCCCACAATATTGAACAGCAGGGCAAGCCTCTTGCCCTCTATCTTGTGGACGCTGAACGGGCGGCGTAGCTGAAACTCCTCCCTATCATCGCAGCGGACCATAACAAATTGCCCCGGCTGGGCTTGGGAGGCTATTTGGGGGGTTTCCAGCCAGATAAGGTGGACTCCGGGCATAACTTTACTATTGGAAATAATGGCGGCTTTGGCTTGCCTCAATCTGCTTTCTTCCTCCGATACTCCGGCAGTGGCTTAGCGCTATAAATTTGGCTCCCGCTAAGTAGTATCTTTAAGGCAGCCTGGATGGTATCAAGGGAGGTGAAGCACGGGATGCGCCTCTCGGCAGCAGCGCGGCGGATGCGGAAGCCGTCTTTTAGCGGGATACGACCGCCGGTGATGGTGTTGGCAATGCCACTCACTGTACTGTCAGCGATAATATCAATGACGTTGGGGTGTCCCTCGTTTAGCTTCTTGGGTATCATTGTTACCGGCAGCCCGGCTGACTCAATCATCTTTGCTGTACCCTCAGTGGCGTAGAGCTTACAGCCTATCTCGGCGAACTTCTTGATTATGGGTAGCGCTTCAGGCTTGTCCCTGTCGGCGATGCTGAAGAGTATTGCTCCCTGGGGCAGGAGCATTAGTCCTGCGGCTTGAAGCGCCTTGGCTAGGGCGGCATCATAGGTATGGTCAATACCCATTACCTCCCCGGTGGACTTCATCTCCGGTCCAAGGTAGGTGTCAACGCCAGCCAGCTTTGACATGGAGAAGACGGGGGCTTTAATCCCGACCAGCTTTTTGTTTTCCCGCAGGCCGGTGCTGTAGCCCTGCTCCTTGAGGGTCTTGCCCAGCATGACCTTGGTGGCTACATTAACCATGGGCACGCCGGTGACCTTGGAGATGAAGGGAATGGTGCGGCTGGCACGGGGGTTTAGCTCCAGTACATAGACTGACGGCTCCTTATCGCTGCCGGGCATAATAACGAACTGGATGTTCATTAAGCCCTTAATCTTGAGCTCAAGCCCTATCCTGACGGTATACTCAACGATGGTTTTTATCTCGGTTTTGCTCAGGTTTATCGGGGGGTAGGCAGCCATTGAATCTCCGCTGTGGACCCCCGCCCGCTCAATATGCTCCATTATTCCCGGAATGAGGACGTCTTCCCCATCGGCGATGGCATCAATCTCTACCTCTTTACCCTCCAGGTACTTATCGATGAGGAAGGGGTGCTTGGTATCCAGCTCCATAGCCTGTTTCGCCAGGCGCCTCAGCTCGCTTCGGTTGTGGACTATTTCCATAGCCCTGCCGCCGAGGACATAGCTGGGGCGGACCAGCACCGGGTAGCCGATAAGCTCAGCCACCTTGGTGGCTTCATCCAGGGAGGTTACGCCGGCTCCCGGTGGCTGGGGGATGCCTAACTCGCTGAGGAATTGTTCAAAGCGGCGCCTGTCCTCGGCAAGGTCAATGGCTTCGGCGCTGGAGCCGAGGAGGGGCATCCCGCTGCGGGACAGGGGTTCAGCCAGGTTTATTGCCGTCTGACCGCCGAACTGGACGATTGACGGCGGCGCAGCGTTTGCGTGCTCGTTTTCCAGAATATCGCGCAGGCTCTCCTCGTCCAGGGCTTCAAAGTAGAGGCGGTCGCTGGTGTCAAAATCGGTGGATA
>CAYWCO010000123.1:0-2340 GCA_964456815.1 uncultured Dehalococcoidales bacterium
GTCCAATTCGGATGGCATAGTCAACGATGGTTGCTGTCTCTGACTCGGTCAGGTTTACCCCGGGATAGACAGCCATTGAATCGCCGCTGTGCACTCCGGCTCGCTCAATGTGCTCCATTATTCCGGGGATAAAAATGCGTTCGCCGTCACCTATGGCGTCAATCTCTACCTCTTTCCCTTGCAGGTATTTATCAATAAGCACCGGATGGCCGGTATCCAGTTCTATTGCCTGGCTTATGTAACGGATTAGTTCGCTGGCGTCATGCACTATTTCCATAGCTCTGCCACCAAGGACGTAGCTGGGGCGAATCAGTACCGGATAACCGATGAGCTTGGCTATGTTTAGTGCCTCGTCTACAGAGGTTACGCCGGACCCTGGTGGTTGGGGAATACCCAACTCGCTAAGGAAGTTCTCAAAGCGATGTCGGTCCTCAGCCAGGTCAATGGCTTCGGCGCTGGAGCCGAGTAGAGGCATCCCGCTACGAGATAGGGGCTCAGCCAGGTTTATGGCTGTTTGACCCCCAAACTGGACTATAGATGGTGGGGCATTGCTAGCTCCACCTTCGTTTTCCAGAATGTCACGCAGGCTCTCTTCGTCCAGGGCTTCAAAGTAGAGGCGGTCGCTGGTGTCAAAATCGGTGGATACTGTTTCCGGGTTTGAGTTCGCCATGATGGCTTTATAGCCGGATTCCTGCAGCGCCCAGGCGGAGTGAACGCTACAGTAGTCAAATTCAATCCCCTGCCCGATGCGGATGGGGCCGCTGCCAATAACCACGGCTTTATTTCCCTCAAGGGGCTCAGCCTCGTTCTCCATGTCGTAGGTGCTGTAGAAATAGGGAGTGGCGGCGTCAAACTCGGCGGCACAGGTATCCACCATCTTGTAAACGGGGCGGATATTCCAGTCGTGGCGCTGCTGCCTTACCTGCTCGGGGAGGCGGTCAGCCAGAGTCCCAATCTGCTCGTCGGAGAAGCCCAGCCGCTTTGCCTGCCACATAAGCTCCGGCGTCAATGACTGGGAGAGGAGCCTTTTTTCCATATCTATAATATTCTGGAGCTTGGCGGTGAACCAGAGGTCAATCTTGGTGCGCTCGGATAGGGCTTCCGGGGTTATCCCCCGCCTCAGTGCCGCCATTAAAGCCCACAACCTCAGGTCGCTGGGGTGCAGGGGGTAGGAATCAACATTTCCCCCCAGCTCCCAGCCCGGGTCCTCCCAGAGCAGTGAACGCCTGCCAAACTCAAGGGAGCGTATCGCCTTCTGCAGGGCGGCTTCAAAGCACCTGTCAATTGCCATTACCTCGCCGGTGGCTTTCATCTGGGTGCCGATGACCCTGTCGCCTGAGGCGAACTTATCAAACGGCCAGCGCGGAATCTTGACCACTAGATAGTCAAGCGCCGGCTCAAAAGAAGCCATCGTCCTTCCCGTTATCTGGTTGGGGATTTCATCCAGCCTCCTGCCGACAGCTATCTTGGCCGCCACCCGGGCGATGGGATAGCCGGTAGCCTTGCTGGCTAGGGCTGAACTGCGGCTGACCCTGGGGTTGACCTCAATTACATAGTAATTATCGCTTTCGGTGTCAAGGGCGAACTGGATATTGCAGCCGCCTTCAACACCCAGGGCTCGGATAATCTTGAGGCTGGCTGTCCTCAGCATCTGGTATTCCTTGTTGGTCAGGGTCTGGCTGGGAGCGACGACGATGCTATCGCCGGTGTGTATTCCCATCGGGTCGACGTTTTCCATGTTGCACACGGTGATGCAGTTATCGGCGGCATCCCGCATTACCTCGTACTCTATCTCCTTCCACCCCGCCACCGATCTTTCTATAAGCACCTGGTGGATGGGGCTGGTTGCCAGTCCCACCGTTGCCGCAATGTTCAGCTCCTTCCAGGTATTTGCCATCCCACCCCCGCTCCCGCCAAGGGTGTAGGCGGGGCGGATTATCACCGGCAGGCCTATTTCCTTAGCCACCTTTCTTGCTTCTTGGAGGCTGTTTACGGTGGCGCTGGGTGGCACCGGCTCGCCGATGCCGAGTATTAGCTGTTTGAATAGCTCGCGGTCTTCACCGTTTCTTATCGCCTGAATCGGAGTGCCCAGGCTTCTTACGTTGTATTTATCCAGAACGCCGGCGTCAGCCAGGTCTACCGCCAGGTTAAGCCCGGTCTGACCGCCGAGGGTGGGGAGGAGTCCATCGGGGCGCTCCCGCTCGATAATTCGCCCTACCATCTCCACCGTCAGCGGCTCAATATAGACGATATCGGCGATGCCCTCGTCGGTCATAATGGTGGCGGGGTTGGAGTTGACCAGCACCGAGGTTACCCCCTCCTCCCGCATCGCCTTGCACG
>CAYWCO010000124.1:0-2316 GCA_964456815.1 uncultured Dehalococcoidales bacterium
AATAGGAATACCCACACTCCTCGCCTCTATCCCCGCTCGTCCCCGATAATACATCCCGGGGTCATAGCCCAGCAGCGATATACAGGCGCAGGCGCTGGACGGTTCCATCCCCGCGGGCACGGTACGGGCCCGCCCCAGGATGCCCTCCTTCACCATAGCATCCAGATTCGGTGCACGGGCAAGCTCCAGACAGGTCTTGCCTGCCCTCTCCGGGAGCGGTAAACCCGCGGCACCATCAATTATCAAAACACCGTACTTCATCTAGCTCCAATCCTTGCTTAGCTAGCTAAATCCGCCTATAATAGTGCTGGCGGGGCGTAGCGCAGCCTGGTTAGCGCGCAGCGTTCGGGACGCTGAGGTCGGAGGTTCAAATCCTCTCGCCCCGACCATTACCTTACCCCTCTACCTTCTTCTTCGCCTCCTCCCACAGGATGTTTTGTTCGTCAAAGGACAGCTCCCCCAGGTTAATCCCGCGCTGACGGCAGACCTCTTCCATATAGGTGAAGCGCTGGTAAAACCGCTGGTTTGCCTGCCTCAGCGCTGCCTCCGAATCTACCCCCAGCCGGCGGGCAATGTTAGCCAGGGTAAACAGCAAATCGCCAAACTCCTGGCCTTTCCGCTCCTGACTTTCGGCTCGCTTGAACTCGCCAACCTCCTCAGCCAGCTTATCGATAACGCCGTCAATATCCTCCCAGTCAAAGCCAACCTGAGCCACCCGACGCTGAATCTCCTGACTGTAACCCAGGGCTGGCATCTGTCTGGGCACGCTATCCAGCATGGAGGTACCCGCCTCACGCTCTTCCTGCTTTAGAACCTCCCAGTTATGTGCCACTTCCTCGGCACCCTGTACTTTCTGTGAGCCAAAGATGTGAGGGTGGCGATGAATCAGCTTGGTATTGATGCTACTTATTACATCCCCCAGCTCAAATTCACCAGCTTCAGTGGCAATCTGACTATGTAGAACAACCTGCATCAGCAGGTCGCCTAACTCTTCACAGAGCTTCCCTGAGTCCTCTTCATCAAGGGCATGCAGTACCTCATAACACTCCTCCAGCAGGTTCTCCCGCAGAGAGGCGTGGGTCTGCTTCCTGTCCCAGGGACAGCCATCTGGAGCCCGCAACCTGGCAATAATGTCAACCAGGGTGGCAAACTGCTCTCGCTTCTGGGGCAAGGACAAAGCAACCTCCTAAACCAACTGTAAAAGATTATTATACAAGAATGGGGAAATATAACAAAAGTCCAGCCTTCAAGTCAAGGGCAATATCGCCCCGACGAATTGCCTCTGTCCTCTTAAAAACTCGGCGGCAGACATAGCCTGCTTCCCCTCCAGTTGAATTTTCAGTACCCCCAAAATCCCGTCTCCCGTCCCAATGCCAAATGCAGCCTCTGCTCCCTCCGTGGCTACCACCTGCCCAACCTCAACCGTTCTTCTCTCAGGCAGAGGCACCGCCTCAATAATCTTGAGCTGCCTGCCCTGCCACCGGGTAAAACACCCCGGCCAGGGGTGGAAAGCACGCACCCGCCGCCATATCTCTATCGCTGGCAGATGCCAGTCAATCTCACCCTCTCCCTTAGAGAGCGGGGCAGAAAATGTGGCTTCAGCTTCATTCTGAGGCTGGGGGGTAAGCTCGCCTCTCAACCAACAAGGTAAAACCTCAAGAAGCAACTGAGCCCCTATCAGGGACAGTTTGTCGGTAAGCGAGCCGGTAGTCTCCTGACGGGAGACTGGAATCTGCGCTCTGGCTAATACCGGTCCGGTATCTAAACCCTTATCCATCAACATGACACTTGCCCCGGTAAACTCATCGCCAGCCAGAATAGCGGCGGCCACTGGCGAGGCTCCGCGAAACCGGGGCAATAGAGATGGGTGAATATTAATACAGCCGTGGCTGGGAACATCTAAAACTGACTGTGGCAGAACTTGCCCAAAGGCAGCCACCACAATAACATCGGGATAAAAGCCAGCCAGCTGCTCCACTGCTTCTGTCCCCTTCAAACTAACCGGCTGCACCACGGGCAACTTCCAGGTTAGGGCTACCCTTTTTACCGGAGGCGGCACCAGGGAACGCCCCCTGCCTGCCGGTTTATCAGGCTGGGTATAGACCGCCGCCACCTGGTACTGATTAAGCATAAGGTGCTCCAGAGAGGGAACGGAAAACTCAGGGTTGCCCATAAAAACAACTCGCAATTTAAGCCTCCCAGGACTAAATTTTAACATTAGTAAAATTTTCTAACAACCTGCCATTTTTATATCTATCAGTTAAAAATCGGCTAAACGAACAAGTCTGGTGGACTTTCTAAGGTAAGATGAGGGAC
>CAYWCO010000125.1:0-2294 GCA_964456815.1 uncultured Dehalococcoidales bacterium
CCCTAGTAAGGGAGGGGGACACAGGGGGAGGGTTACCTAATAAAAAACTATGTTATCTCTGGTGATTGCTTCGTCGCTAATGCTCCTCGCAAAGACACGGGGCTAGCCTAAAGGAGACAGGTTGAATAACCTCAAAGTCAACTGCTATTCGGGGCATACCTATGCCGAAGAGCCACGGTCTTTCCGGTGGGAAGGGGTGGAATACGAGGTGGAGAAGATAGAAAAATCGTGGCAGGAGCCGGGAGAGAGGCATTTCCTAGTCCGCACCACGAATAACAAATCGTTCAAACTCAGCTATAATGAATCTAAAAATCAGTGGACGCTACTTGAGGTAGTAAAGAGTTAAACTTACATCCGCTCCGGCACCGTCGTCCCCATCAGACGAAGCGTCTTAGCCAGAACCATCCTGGCTGCCTCTACCAGCTTGAGACGAGCTTTAGTCAGCGCCTCATCATCAGAAACGACCCGACACTGCTTATAAAAACTGTGGAATATAGTCGCCAGGTCCTGGGCATAGTAGGGAAGATGGTGAGGCTCCAGGTTTCGGACTACCATCTCAATTATCTCAGGCAGGAGCAGCATCTTCCGTATTAAAACCAGTTCAGGCTCGGTGGTCAGTAAAGAAACATCCCCATCCTTATAGTCAATCCCCCTCTCCTGAGCCAGACGGAAAATGCTGGCGATACGGGCGTGGGCATACTGCACATAGTAAACCGGGTTCTCCGGCGACTCTCTCTTGACAAGTTCCAGGTCAAAGTCCATCTGGGCATCGGCTGAGCGGGACAGAAAGACGAAGCGGCAGGCATCAGCCCCTACCTCTTCTATCACCTCACGCAGGGTAATAATATCACCGCTGCGCTTGGAAACACGGACTATCTCCTCGCCGCGACGCAGAGTAACCAGCTGCGAGATTATTACCTCCAGTCGCTCCGGAGGAATACCCAGGGCACCAACCACGGCTTTCATTCGCGCACATGCCCTTGGTGGTCAGCCCCCCAGATGTTAATCACCTTATCAAACTTGCGCTCCACAAACTTGTTATAGTGATAGGCTATGTCGGAAGCGAAATAGGTAGGCGAACCGTCGCCACGCACCACCACATTGTCCTTGTCCTCCCCCAGAGCCGTAGAAACAAACCAGGTAGCATCCTCTTTTTCAGCAATATAGCCCTCGTCATGCAAGAGCTTCATCGCCTTCTGGTACTGCCCGTTATCAAAAAGGCTCCGCTCACTGAACCAGACATCAAAACTCACCCCCAATAGCTTGAGGTCGCTCTTGATTTGCTCCATTATCCTCGTCAAGCCCAGCTGCCCCAGCTGCGACACCGCCTCCGCCTCGGGCAGGGCAAGAAATCTGTCCTTCTCCCCGGCAATAATTTCCTTTGCCAGGTCAACCATGTAGTCGCCCAGGTAACCATCTGAGGGCATCTCAACATCAACATTCAAACACTGCTGATAGCGGGCATAAAGAGAGCGGGAAAAGGCGGCTATCTGATTGCCGGTATCGTTAATATAGTATTCTTTCTCTACCCTGTAGCCGCCAGCCGCCAGAACATTAGCCAGGGCGCTACCCAGAATAGCCCCCCGACCATGCCCGACATGAAGCGGGCCGGTGGGATTGACACTGACAAATTCCACCTGTACCCGGCTTCCCTGCCCCAGGTCAGTATTGCCATAAGTATCGCCAGCCTGCAGGATGGCGTCCACCTGCCTGGTCAACCAATCGCTCTTAAGAGTGAAATTAATGAACCCCGGCGGTGCCACCGCAATAGAATCAATCTCAGGGCTGGAAGCGATAAGTCCCACCATATCGTTAGCTATAGTTAACGGATTAATCCCCGTCGCCCTGGCTAACTTCAACGGCAGACTTGAAGCATAATCGCCGTGTTCCGGGTTCTGAGGACGTTCCACCACCACCTCAGGCAATGCGACTGAGGGTAGCTTGCCTAACTCCTGCGCCCCACCTGCGGCCTTGGCTAGCAGCTCTATAAGCCTTTGCCTAACCGTTGATTTTCTCGTCTTAGCCTCCTAAATGACCAGATTATGATTATAACACAAAGCCAATTAAATCGGTGAATAATTAGAGTTCATTTTCCGGGCATCCCTAGCCATCTTGGCGTCCTATTCATATATTCACGATAGGCATCGCCATACTTATTGAGACAAGTCTGTTCCTCAGGAACCACAAAAACAAATGAAATAGCCGAATACACAATCGTAAACAGTAGAAAAACCCACGACGCACAAGCTATGGCTACCCCGATAAACATAACCAATTGGGTGACATACATGGGA
>CAYWCO010000126.1:0-2282 GCA_964456815.1 uncultured Dehalococcoidales bacterium
GTGTTTTCATCCACCATTCAAAAGTGGTTTCACCCAAAGCCACAGGGTTTCCGCAGTCAATAAGGTCATCACTGCCATCGAACGACCTGCCCTGTGGTGTCCACAGAGCACCGGTAACGGTGCACAAATGCCCATAAGCATCCTTTGACATAAAGGAAGCCCCATCTAACCTATGAAGCGGTAGAGATAATACACAACTAGGGTCGTTGCGGCCCCGCCCAACAGCGTACTCAGGGTCTTGCCAGTAAATGCCGGTTTTCATTCTTTACTCCTTGTTACACCACTCTATAGATAACCCTGACATAGCTTGAGTTCTTGACCCTGGCTCTACCCTCATTTAGTTCATTACACTGGAGGATAAGGCGGACTTCAAAGGGGACATTCTGGAAGTTGGCTTCAGGGGTAAAGTAACCGCCGCGGGTGCGTGATTCATAGGTTGTGCCGATATCGGTTTCGGTGACGGCAGAATGGAGGTCCACCCAGGTGCCGTCCTTGTTCCTTGCCTGCCACTTCCAGATGAGGTCAGCGGTACCCGAGGAGACTGCCTTGAAGTCAGCGGTGAGCCCGAATTCAACCAGGAGGATTCCCCCCTCGAGGACAGGGTTAATAAGCTTACTGAGAACGGTAACATCGGTATCGACAGCACCAGTGGTAACCTCGGAGGAGTGCTGGATGCCGTCCTCGGTTAAAGCCCCCGATACCAGGCGGTCTTCAAAGTCGGTGAAGAATCCAGCCCGGACTGGTATCTCGTCAGGGGCAACGATAATTGCTTTCATAGTCTCTGCCATGATTTACCTCCTTGTAGGGAGAGCCCCCTAGCCGGGGACTCCCCCCGATTTACTTTAGTCGGTTACACCAATTAGGCCGGCTGCCTTAATCGTTGAGAACAGAGCCAGAGACACATACCACTTAATACGGGTTCTGGTGGCATCTCTGGCTTCCAGGGCACCGATAGGCTCGACGGTTAAGTGCCCGGGTGCGGTCAAACCACATAGACCGCCCTCTCCAAACTGCATAGCGTAGATGGTAGAGCAGTCGCCACCGGTAGTAGCTGTCTCATAACCATCGGTAAGGACATGGGTATTTAGTATCCAGTCGTTGATGCCGATGGGGATACCATCCCAGAGTTGGATGAAGTTACCCTACTTATCACGGTCGGCCTCCATTATGCCTGAGCCGGCTGCTCTGACCAGAGCATTAAGCTTTCTCCTGGAGCGGCGGCTCATTAAGAGCATATCAGGCTTACCACCCTTTATGGCATCAATAAGCTCATCCAGTTTAGCCAGGGTGAGGGTAGCTCCGGTGCCGCCCATAGTGATTACCTGAGAACTGGCAGCGGTGGTATCAATCAGAAGCCTCAAGCCCTTGAAGTCCTTATCAGCGACCTCGCCGCTGCCGTAGATAAAGGTGTCCTCGAACTCGTGTGTGACCGCCTTGGTGGTGAGCTCGATAACAGTAGCCTCCAAGTCCTGCACGTTAGAGCGAGTTGCCTTCAAGAAGGCATCAATGTCGGCATTCTCACCGAGGATTTTGAGTTCAGCGGCAACCTTCTCGAATGTAGGCGGGGTAGGCGTTGCCCACTCCTCATTGACATCATACCAGTTGGCTCCGGGGAGAGTCTTCTCTTGATTATAGATTAGACTATTACCGACAATCTCAATGAAGGGTAATCTCTGGAGAATAGGTGAGTCTTTAATGATGGTCTCGATGACCCCGATTTTCAACATATCGTTGGATAGTTTAGATGCTTCCTCTAGTGTTATAGCCATTAGGTTTTACCTCCTATTGCGTAGTTTATTTTCTCTCGTGGAGACAGAGCTGACAGGTCGGGCGGTGTCCTGATCGGAGCTCCGGCGGGCACTTTACCGGCAGTGATTTCAGTCTCCAGCCCCTGCCTCACCCGGCCAATCAGGGTCTTAGCTTTCTCCAGGAACTCATTGATAGCCTCGATAGTGTCCCCAGTGATAAGCTCCTCAAGCACCTCTGGATTAAACTGAGCGACCAGGGTTTTGTAGCTGGCTACAGCCTCAGCCAGAGAATGGTTGATGGTGGTTAACTTTTCCTCTGATTCAGCCACAGCCTGCTTCAGGGTAGCAACCTCGCCATCCAAATTAGCCACAGTTTGCTTAAGCTCAACGATGCGGGCATTAGCCTCAGTCAGCTCCTCATCTTTTTGAGCTACCAAGCTCTCAAGCTCAGTAATCCTATCTCCACCCTGCTCCGACTTCTCCACCTCAGGCGGACTCTCGTTTTTTGTCTGGTTTAGTTCATCATCTGCCAAC
>CAYWCO010000127.1:0-2195 GCA_964456815.1 uncultured Dehalococcoidales bacterium
GGAGTAACCGTAGCAAAGCGGCCGCTTTCCTCCAGGGCGGTTACATAGTCCCTGAATCTCGTGTATTCACCTGCCTCGCAGGTAAGAGTGATGTTCGTGCCGGCGTGAGCAATGGAGTCCACCTGGACACCGAGGAGCTCGGCTTCGCTGTTGATAACCTGTATGTCCTCGATAAAGCCACCGCCCATATTCACAATGGTATTATAATCACTAATAGCCTGCTTCAGTGGCTCGCGGCTTCTAATTTCAAGCTGTACCAGTTGCATCCTATTATTGAGGTTGGTATATTCTGCCTGCAGGTCAGCCGTTTTACCCATAGCCCCGGAGGTCATTGAATATAGGGGGAACAGCAGGGCGATGGCAGCTATTACAGCACCAGCGAGGTACACCTGCCGGGCTGAAGGCCGCCAGGGTTTATAGGCTTCGGGCAGGAGATTAATATCGGGCGGCAGATAGCCATCCTGTTCCAGGCTATTAGCTGGGGTCCTCCCCTTCAAAGCAAGCCCGATATTGACGGCATACTGGGAGACAGGCATATGCTTGGGACACTCTAAAGGTGGTGCCAGTGATTCAAGGGGGTAGCCCATCCTGGCTGGCAGTTTCTCCACCAGGTCGAGGTCTCGGGACATCTGCCCGGTGATAAAGAAGGGGGTAGCCGGGTCGAGAGGAGCATCGGGGTGACGCGAGTTATAGAAGCCCACTGTCAGCTCCAGGTTCATCGCCAGGTGCTCCACCCTGTCTTCTTCGGTAAAGCCATCCTGCTGCCAGGCTAAGGTGCGCATCACCTCAGGTATGCCATTGACCACGATAATAATATCAAAGCTGGAGGGCTCGATATTGATGATAAGAGCCTGTTTTTTATTCACTGCCCTGGCTAGCGCGATAGCCTTGAGGTCCAGTATGTGGGGATTAACGCCGGCTATCCTCAAGGTTCGCATCTCAGCATCCAGCACATCCCGCGGCACACCCACCACCAGCACTTGTTGGGTATCCCCACCGGCGGCGATAGTCTGCCAGGAGAGATACAGCTCATCCACTGATAGGGGCATTACATCTCTTGCCGCCTCCAGAATTACCTCTCGGGTGGCTACCCCCCCGCCTGGTGGGGTGGATACCGCCACAATACGGCTTACCGAATAAAGACCGCTGACACTGGCAATGACCTTCTTCGCTTTGATACCGCTTGAGTCCATAAGTTGCCTGACCGCAGCGCTCAGAGCCCGGGGGTCTGAAATCACCCCGTCTTCAAACAGGGTAGGGTTAAGAGAGAGGCTTGCCCATCTCACTACCCTGCCATCTCCAGTCTCCATAAGCCTGATGGCAGTGGTATCTATTTCAAGGGTTACAATTCTATTAGCCAAGGTTACTTTCTCCTCCGATTACCGGCATCAAATACCATCACCCTAAAGTTTAGTATAGAGGTCAACATCCAGTGTAGCTTTAGCCTCAATCCTGGTACCAATCTCAACCTCCTCCTCACCCTCAGTTGCCTCCTCACCTTCGACCTTAACTTCAACCTGGTTAATGGTTATCCTTGTCAGCACCATGGTCTCGGTCTCCTGTGTTTCATCCAAATCAAGGTCGGAGATGAAAGCCATCACACTGTCATAGCTACCCTGGACGCTAATATTTTTAAAGGAAAAAACCTGATATGTGCCCCCACCCACCTTCTTTTGGCTGACCGCGGCTGAGGGAACAATGAGCTTATCGCTAGCAGGGGCAACATCAATTCCATTCTGCTCAGCTATGCCGACGATTATGGCAATGGCCTCACTACTATCTGTCACTGAGGCGAGAGCACTATTGACTTCAGCGTAGTCTGCCTGTAACTTTTCCTTGTCGGCTAATGGCTTAGCGACAATGCCGCTTATCTGGGCGACCTGCTCCTCAAGGTCTTTTTGTTTTAAGCCCTGCTGGAAATAGACAAAGCCAAAGGCGATATAGATAATCAGTAAAAAGCCGATGAAAAGCAGAACTCCCGACTGGCGAAATCTGATGAGCAGGTTCTTTATAGCTTCCATTCTTCAGCCCTATTTTGCGGCTTACACTCCACCCATGCCCTTAATAAGGGACGGGAAATTCTAAATACTAATTTCTAAACTAATTCCCTTTGGAGATTGCTTCGGGACTTCGTTCCTGGCAACGACGGATGAGGAACCGCCACCCTCACAACGACAACCCCGTGTCATTGCGAG
>CAYWCO010000128.1:0-2111 GCA_964456815.1 uncultured Dehalococcoidales bacterium
CTTCCCCCCCTTCCCTACGGAGCGGACTTTATCCACCAGCTGGACAATCCCCTCAACGTCCTCGGTGGTCTCGGTGGGTAAGCCGAGCATGAAATAGAGCTTGAGGCTTTTCCAGCCTCTGGCGAAGGCGGCGGCCGCCGTCTCCACGATTTTATCCTCGGAGGCACCCTTGTTGATGAAGCGGCGCAGCCTTTGGCTGCCTGCCTCCGGGGCGAAGGTAAGCCCGCTCTTCCTCCCGGGGAGGGAGTCCATGAGTTTTACCGAAAAGCTATCAATGCGGAGGCTGGGGAGCGAAAGGTTGAGGTTATGGTAATTATGGACAAGGCTTTTAACCAGCTCCTCAATTTTGGGGTAGTCAGAGGTGCTCAGGGATACCAGTGATACCTCGTTATAGCCGCAGTTTGAAATAAGCTCCCCCACCGCTTCTACTACCTCTTCCTGGGGGCGCAGGCGCAGGGGACGGTATATAATCCCCGCCTGGCAGAAGCGGCAGCCACGGGCGCAGCCCCGCTGAATCTCCACCGCCCCCCGGTCGTGGACGACCCCAATGTAGGGGACCACCGGTCTGGTGACGGGGGGAGGTAGCTTGGATATAATCCGGCGCTGGATAACCGGTTTCGCCTCGGCGGCAGTGGGGGTAATGCTTTTAACCAAGTCGCCATCGTATTCCACCCGGTAAAGGCTGGGCACATAGATGCCGGGGATAGTGGCTACCCGGCGCAGTAGCTCCTTTCTGGAGGCTCTGCTTTTCTTCCACTCCCGCAGGCAGTCAACCAGCTCAGGCGCCACCTCCTCCCCATCCCCGATAACAAAGAAGTCAATAAAGTCGGACATCGGCTCAGGGTTCAGGCAGCAACTGCCGCCGGCGATTACTACGGGGTGGGAGCCTCTTTCCGAAGCCAGGACCGGTATTTGCCCCAGGTCAAGGATGTTCAAAACATTGGTGTAGGTAAGCTCGTAGTCCAGGGAGAAACCGATAACATCAAAGTCCTTTAATGAGTGTTTTGATTCAAGGCTGAGCAGGGGAATACCTGCCGCCCGCATTGCCGCTTCCATGTCTATCCAGGGGGCATAGACCCTTTCGGCAAGGACGTCCTTTTGGCGGTTAAGCAGGTCGTAGAGGATGGGCAGAGCCATGTTGGACATGCCGATTTCATATAAATCGGGGTAGCAGAGGGCAAACCTGAGGGCGGTCTTGTCCCAGTCCTTTACTATGCTGTTCCACTCGCCGCCGGTATAGCGAGCCGGCTTGGTTACCTGATGGAGAATATTATCGGGGTAGGTCAAACTCTTCCCCCATTCTTACTTGCTCTGCGAGCCAGAGGATTCCTTGCGCAGCAGCTTGCGATAATAAGAGCCAGATAGGTATAAAGCTGCCGCCGGGTTATGTCCGAAGACCCTGTCCTTAGCCACCAGGACGGTGGTCGGGGCTTTAGCATACTTGAAGAACAGCGAATCATGGCCAACGCAAAGCCCCACCACTATATTAAACTCGACCCCCTCGCTATTCAGAATCTCAGCCTGGCTTATGGGATTGCACATCGGCTCAAAGGAGTGGGGACCGGCTATCTTCTGCTCTTCGGTAATGCCGATTCTCTCCTTTGGTGTAGCTCCTGCCTTACAGCAAACAGAAACGACCTCAAAGCCCCTATTTTCTAAAATTCTAACCAGTGTTTTAGCCTCAGCCATCAGACCAACGCAAAAGGCAACCCCCAGCTTCTTATAGCCCATCTTCTTGGCAAATTGTGCCATCTCCTCCACCCTGGGGTAACGTGGCGTCCGTCCTTCTGGCAGTTGGACGTAGCCCTCAAATTCTTGGATGGAGGCCTGTCGGGCAAGTTCCCTGGTCTCCGGGTCATCATATTTAGCCAACGCCTGTTGGATGGTTTCTTTTTTGGTCTTTGTCGGGCAGTTTGGTGGCCCTTTAAGAAATGCCTTGCTGGTGCACACTACCCTGGTGCACTTGGCACACTCAGTTCTCTCATCCATAGCCTGCTCCTTTATAGGTAAAGCCTGATGCCTCCTAACTATAGACGATGGCTATATTTTTTACAATTGCCTTGAGTTTTTTATCAACCCTCCCCATCCCCCTTTTAGCAGGTGTCTTACTT
>CAYWCO010000129.1:0-2107 GCA_964456815.1 uncultured Dehalococcoidales bacterium
GGGAGGGGTGAGGCAAAAACCCCCAATATGTTATATAATAGCGAAAATGCTAAAAGACATAAAATTCAACGAAAAAGGTCTTGTCCCGGCTATCGCCCAGGATGCTGACACCGGCGAGGTGCTCATGCTCGCCTACATGAACGAGGAGGCGCTGCACCGGACACTGGAGAGCGGGGAGGCCTGGTTCTACAGCCGCAGCCGACAGGAGCTGTGGCACAAGGGGGAGACCTCGGGCAGCATCATCAAGATCAAATCAATATGGAAGGACTGCGATAGCGATACCATACTGATTAAGGGTAAAGCCTCAGGTCCGGTGTGCCACACCGGCAACAAGACCTGCTTCTTTCAAGAGCTGAGCAAAGAGGACATAGAGACCTAAGCCGCTTCCTCAAGCTGGTCAAGCTCCACCACCCTCCTCAATGCCGACAGGGCAACCTCAAGCTGAGAATCGTCAGGCTCCCTCGTCGTCAGCGACTGCAGCCAAAGCCCCGGGGCGAGAACCGCCCTGACCACAGGATTATCAGTATGCCTGTTGCCGAAATAGATGACCTCATAGCTGAGGGCGGCAATAAGCGGGGTGAGCAGGATTCGCGACAGGACCATCAGCCAGAGTGCCGGCAGACCGACAAGGGCAAAAACGATGATGGCGATAATCAAGACGGCAAAGAGAAAGCTGGTGCCACACCGAACATGAGCCGTATTGTATCTTCTGACCTCTTCCACCTCCAGCGGCACACCGGCTTCGTAGGCATGTACCGCCTTGTGCTCGGCACCGTGGTAGGCAAATACCCGCTTGATGTCAGGCACGAGGGTAATCAGCTTAAGGTAAGCGATGAAGATAGCCACCCGGATAATGCCCTCTATCAGGCTGAATACCAGGGAAGAGGTGATATAGGGGTCAAGCAGCTTGGTAAGGAAAAGGGGTGCCATAAAGAAGAGAAGCACCGCCGAACCCAGTGAAACAGCTATCATAAGCCAGAGCAGCCACCCCGAAATCTCAGCCTCCTCTTCCTCCAGGGAGACGTTAGCTGAGTAGAACAGGCTCTTGATACCCAGAACCATAACCTCAACCAAAACAATAACGCCCCGCAGCAGGGGGGTCCGCCGCACCCACCCGGAATAGATACCGCTCAGGGGCTGGGTATCTAGCGCCACCCCACCGCCGGGGCGGCGCACTGCGGTCACCATAGCCTTCCGCCCCCGCATCATCACCCCATCAATAACCGCCTGCCCGCCGTAATAAAATCTCTCGCTCATCAGTAAACCCGCCTAATAAACAAAAAGGAGCAGGTGGTAACCCGCTCCCAATTTCTCCCAACCCTGTTTCTTCAACCCTTCACCCTGTAGCGCCGCTTAAAGCGTTCCACCCGCCCCATGGTATCCACCACCCTCTGCTCGCCGGTGAAGAATGGATGGCACTTACTGCAAAGCTCAACCTTCATCATCTTCTTGGTCGAGCCAACGGTAAAGGTATTGCCACAGGCACAGACTACCTTGGCATCGTTATAGTACTCAGGGTGAATCTTAGGTTTCATAATATTTAGCTAGCGTAAATGCTAACCTTCCTCCTGTTGTTGGTGGTAGGCTCAAACTTAACCACGCCGTCGATAAGGGCGTAAATGGTATAGTCCCTGCCCACGCCGACATTATTGCCGGGGTGGATGCGGGTGCCCCGCTGGCGGACTATAATCGTGCCCGCATTCACATGCTGACCGTCGTATCTCTTGACGCCAAGCCGCTTTGACTTGCTATCTCGACCGCAACGAGTGCTGCCGCCTCCCTTTTTATGCGCCACTTTCCTTCACCTCTTTTTTGCTCCGCCGGGCTTTCTTGACCGGCTTAACCTCCGCCGTCCCCGGCTCGACTATTTTATCTATAACCAGCCTGGTGTAAAGCTGGCGATGCCCGGTCTTCTTGCGGTAACGAACCTTGGGCTTGTACTTAAAGACGATAAGCTTCTTGCCCTTGCCCTCCCCCTGCGCGGTGGCAACCACCTTTGCCCCGTCCACAGTGGGTGTACCGACAACTACCCGCTCGCCATCGGCGATAAGCAATACCCTATCCAGTTCAACGGTATTGCCCTCAGCCACATCCAGGCGTTCTACAT
>CAYWCO010000130.1:0-1849 GCA_964456815.1 uncultured Dehalococcoidales bacterium
ACCATAGCCAAAACTTGTCCTTTTATACCTCCTCAGTGGTCATAAGATAGTACACATAGGCAATGACGGTACTTATGAGCCAGATAGGATGCCAGCCAGTCAATAGCCAGTCCCAAAAATCATTATACCTTTGCTCGGGGTTGTCCTTCTCAGCTCTAATTTTGCTATTTGTCCTTCTTATATTTAGCCTTTTCCTGCTCAAACAGGTCTCCCCCGTAGATATCGTTGGCGACGATAGCCGGCAAGCCCTCGACATCAAGTCGCAGGACAGCCTCGGCGCCCAGGTCCTCGTAGGCGATGACCTCTGCCTGTTTGATGGACTTGGATAGCAAAGCCCCCGCGCCGCCAATGGTGACGAAATAAACGGCTTTGTGCTGCTTAATTGCCTCTCTTACCTGGGGTGGTCGGTTTCCCTTGCCAATCATGGCTCTAAGCCCGGCGGCGATAAGGCGGGGGGTATACGCGTCCAGGCGGTGGCTGGTGGTGGGACCGGCGGCGCCAATCACCTGCCCCGGTGGGGCTGGGGAGGGCCCCATATAGTATAGGGTTTGCCCCTTGAGGTCGAAGGGTAGTCTTTCTCCCCTATCCAGGGCTTGGGTGAGGCGTTGGTGGGCAGCATCACGAGCAGTATAGACAACGCCGGAAATCAGAACTCTTGTTCCTGCG
This sequence comes from uncultured Dehalococcoidales bacterium, assembly GCA_964456815.1. Lineage (GTDB taxonomy): Bacteria > Chloroflexota > Dehalococcoidia > Dehalococcoidales > BS750m-G39 > CAVTZP01. The sequence continues at coordinate 667 of CAYWCO010000130.1, forward strand.
GTCAGTTTTTCTATGATTTCAGCGTCAATTGGTGATGTGATATTTATAGTACTGCCTCCTTGTGGCGGGCGCTGTGGCACTGGAGGTTAACCGCCACCGGCAGGCTGGCAATATGGGTGGGCATTACCTCGGCGTGTACTGCCAGGGCGGTGGTTATGCCGCCGAAGCCAAGCGGTCCGATGCCCAGAGCATTTACCTTGGCCAGGACCTCCCTCTCCAGCTCGGCGACCTCGGGGTCGGGGTTTGGCTCGGCTACCTTTCTGAGCAGCGCCTTCTTCGCCAGTAGCATTGCCTTTTCCGCAGTGCCGCCAATGCCGAGACCGATGATTAGCGGGGGGCAGGGACTGCCCCCGGCTTCCTCCACTGTTCTTACTACCAGGTCGATAATGCCTTGCTTGCCGTCACCCGGCTTGAGCATCACCAGTTTGCTCATATTCTCGGCGCCAGCCCCCTTGGGCATAACTGTAATCTTCAGCCGGTCGCCGGGAACGATTTCAACGTGGGTAACGGGAGGGGTGTTACCCTGGGTGTTTGTTCTGGCGGAGAAGGGCTTGTTGACTATGGATTCTCTAAGGTAGCCCTGAGTATAGCCCCGCCGCACCCCTTCTTCAACGGCAGAATATAAATCGCCGCCGTTGATATGGACATCCTGGCCTATTTCCAGGAAGACTACGGCCACGCCGCAGTCCTGACACAGGGGCAGGTGCTCATCTTTGGCAATGCGGGCGTTCTCTATGAGCCGGCTTAGGGTCTCTTTCCCCAGCGGGGACTCTTCGGTCTTGAGGGCTTGCCTGAGTGCGGCTAAGACGTCCTCCCCCAGCACGAAGTTAGCCTCCTGGCAGAGCCGGGCTACGGCTTTAGTGATGGCGCTGGTCTTGATTTCCTTCATTCTATCCCAGTTTCATCGTCTTTATAAGCTGCTTTACCGCCTCGGCTGACTTATTCAGGGCTTGCTTTTCTTCTGGGGTCAGCTCAAGCTCTATTATCTCTTCAATGCCCTTTTTGCCCAGCCTTACTGGGACGCTGATGACGGTGTCCTTAATCCCGTATTCCCCATCAAGATAAGCGGCGCAAAGAAGGGTTTCCTTTTTATCCAGGATTATTGCCTCCGCCATGCGGGCGGCGGCGGCTGAGGGGGCGTAAAAGGCGCTGCCGGTTTTAAGCAGAGCCACAATCTCATCCC
>CAYWCO010000131.1:0-1769 GCA_964456815.1 uncultured Dehalococcoidales bacterium
ATAAAAGACGGTGGCCGCCCGGATCAGCTGTCAAACCGCATATGGGGGTTAGACCGATTCCGTATAAAAGCGCTTGAGGGCATGCTGCTCTCAAGAACACTTAACCCCAAGAGTTACAAATATACCTTGGACGAGCTTCAGAATAAATGTCTCGTATTCGCAAAAGGATGCGAAAAAAGAGGTAAGCTTAAAGTGGGGAGGGGTGGGAGCATCACCAAGGTATTAAACAACTACATCAGGTTGCTAGATTCAAGGCAAAACACTATAATTCTCAAGATACCCAGATGATAAAGAAGGTCTTTCCCACCCTAGCTCTGTCCATTTTCGCCTCCATGCTGGGAGTCGGCATAATAGTCCCGCTATTACCCCTCTACGCTGAGAACCTGGGCGCCACCGGAATCTGGCTAGGCGTAATCTTTGCCGGCTTCTCCATCGCCCGGACGATAACTACGCCCATCGCCGGCAGGCTCTCCGACCGCCGGGGACGAAAACTGCTCCTCAGCATCGGCCTTCTCAGCTCAGCAATCATCTCCCTAGGCTATATGTCAAATAGCCTCTGGGGGCTGACCTTAGTCCGCTTACTCCACGGTGCTGCTTCGGGCATGATTCAGCCCGTCGCCCAGGCTTATATCGGCGATCTCTCACCCAAGGGTGAGGAGGGGAAATGGATGGGCTACTTCTACGCTGCCTTCTTCGCCGGTTTTGGCTGCGGTCCGCTGATGGGCGGGGTGCTAACCGACCACCTCGGCATGAATGTTTCCTTCTTCGCTATGGGTGGTCTTAATCTGCTGGCTTTCCTGATAGTTGCCTTCCTCCTCCCCGAGATTGGAAAAAGGAAAATGGCAGCTGCTCCTCGCTCCTCGTTTAAAGAGATGAGCGGTAGCGGCACGGTAAAGGGTCTTTTCAGCTTCCAGCTGGCATTTGCTCTGGGGAGGGGAATCTTCGCCACCTTTCTCCCCATCTTCGCCGGTATATACATTGGCTTGAGCCCGACCCTCATCGGGATACTGGTAGCGGTTAATATTCTGCTGATGTCACTGCTTCAGGTATATGGCGGTAATATTGCCGACAGGCTTAACCGGCGCGCTCTGCTAACTGTTAGCAGCCTTGGCATTGCTGCCAGCCTGGCTCTGATTCCCCTGGGCAGCAACTTCTGGCAGCTACTTGGGATATGTGCCCTCGGCGGTGTTAGCGGGGCGATGTCCACCCCAGCCGCCTCAGCCCTGGGTGTAGAGGAGGGCAGAAGGTTCGGCATGGGCTCAACTATAGCCATACTGGCTATGGCATTCAGCCTCGGTATGGGAGTTGGACCGCTGCTGGGCGGGGTAATAGCCGACTTTATAAACCTTAATTCCGTTTTCTACTTCGGGGCAGGTGTTGGCGTTATCGGAACCGCCTTATTCGTCTGGTTTGCCCGCCTGAAAGGTTAAATACCTATTTCTCACCCCGCAACTGCTTCCACCGTTCTTCCCCCAGACACTGGCGGGCGGAGGCACACCATTCAATACACGAGGGCAGCTTCTCCCTGAAGACATTCTTACCGCACTTATGGCACTTAACCTTACTTTCATCGGAGAAGATTTCAACCTCAGCCCCGCAGTTCGGGCATTTATACAGCTCCACCCGCAGATTTCTGAAATCCTGCCCCGGACATTTGTTATACACCGCCTTCACCTCCCACGACAGCAATGCAAAGTGGGTCTTGGCTAATAGTTCCCGAACTTTTATTTGAAAGGAAGGGCAGCTTAATTACAGGCTCTTGCCTTCCT
>CAYWCO010000132.1:0-1751 GCA_964456815.1 uncultured Dehalococcoidales bacterium
TTTTTGCTGGCTGGCAATAGCTACCACCTTAGCTGCGGCATAAACGCCATCGGGGCACAGAGAGATACCGGGGAAAATCCAGCTGCCTGATGGCTCACCACCAAAATCGCTGCCATTTTTCAGTTCCTCGGACACAGCGGTATCCCCTACCCTGGTTCGCCTGACACTAAAACCCATTTCCTCAGCCGCCATAGAGGCATCTATGGTGGTAACCACTTCTTTTGCTCCCAACGCCCGGGCAAAAATTACCAGCAGCTTATCACCGGGAACAAACCGGCCCCGCTCATCCACCACCATCATCCGGTCGGCATCCCCGTCATGGGCAATGCCTATATCAGCGCCAAACTCCCTGGTTGCCTTCATTAAATCCTGCAAATTTGATTCGGTCGGCTCAACTTCGCGGGGGAAGAAACCGCTGGGATAGCAATTTATCGCCTCCACCTCACACCCCAGCCTCCTCAGCAGATGAGGAGTAACCTCAGAAGCGGCTCCACAACCGCAGTCCACTACTACCTTGAGCTTCAGCTCCTCAGGAAAATCCTGCAGTATGCGCTCAACATGCCGCTCAACTACACCTTCACAGATACCGTTCCTCCTGATTTTATCCCAGCTAGCAACACTATGGGTGTCACTTAAGACAATCTCTTCTATCTGCTTTTGCTGATTGGAATTAAAAGCAGAGCCGTCCGGATTTAAAAGCTTTATGCCGTTATACTGGGGGGGATTATGCGAGGCGGTAATCATAACGCCGGCATCAAAGCCACCAGTGGCAAGGGCAAGCGTGGGCGTCGGCACAATGCCGGCGTCCTCACATCTGGAACCAGCGGCAAGCAGGCCAGAAATGAGTGCATACTTCATGACATCACCGGAAGTCCTGGTGTCACTGCCGACCACCACATTCCCGTAAAGCCTCCCCACTGCCAGCCCAACCTTCAATGCCAAATGAACCAGACTCTCATCAAAAAGAGCCCGTATGCCAGATGTGCCAAAAAGCTGCATGTTGCCTTAATTCTACTACGCTGTGCCCAAATGTCAAATAGCGAGGTTATTTATTAACCCTATCCCCCTTTATCCCCCTTCCCCTTGTCAAGGGGAAGGGGGAGGGTTACATAAGAGGGGCTTTGCCCCTCTAAAACTCCCTGTAAAATATATTTGGAGGCTTCGTCCCTCTCCTGGACTCTCCTTCCAAATACACTACCTTGAAAGGAGAGAGCATCCGAAAGGGGCATATCAGCCCCTCTTCTATAAACAAATCCCCCTTTCCTCGACAAGGAGAGGGGGACACAGGGGGTGAGGTCACCTAATAAAACCTTATGTTAAAAAGCTAACACTTGGGTGCCTTGACCCCCAAATATTTGTCCACCAGTTCCATAGCACAATATTTGCCGCACATACTGCAGGCTGAGCCGGCGGTGGTGTGCTGGCCATGAACCCGCCTAGACCGCGCCGGGTCCAGGGAAAGCCTGGCCTGCTCTTCCCAGTCAAGCTTCTTTCGAGCCTCAGACATCCGTCGGTCCCGCTCCTCAGCGCCTTTCACTCCCTTAACTATGTCAGCGGCATGGGCGGCAATACGTGAGGCGATTACCCCCTGCCTTACATCTTCAAAGTCGGGTATAGAAAGATGCTCGGATGGCGTCACATAGCATAGAAAATCAGTGCCAGCGGCGGCGGCAATAGCCCCACCAATAGCGCCGGTAATATGGTCATAGCCGGCACCGATGTCAGTTACCAGCGGACCCAGCACATAGAAC
>CAYWCO010000133.1:0-1745 GCA_964456815.1 uncultured Dehalococcoidales bacterium
GGGAAAAAAGACGTAAATTAAAAAACGGTGGGGTTAATAAATAATCCTCAGCCTAATTGTTTGTCTTGGCCACGTTCTTGGCAATGCTCTTAAGTATGTTGAGAATGCCAATGACAGCGCGCTGCGTATCAACCGGCTCCTGTGTCAGCATCCTGGCTACATAGGGGTCTAATTCCCCACCCCCGTATTGCTGGTAACCCTCAGCCACACTCGGGGCGGGGGGAGACAGATAGCCGGCGAGAGTAAATAGCTCGTCCTCCTCAAAGCCTAATGGCTTGGCAATTCTTCGCAGAATTGAGCCTGAAGGGAAACGTTCGCCTCTCTCAATGCGACCCAGGTGCGATGAAGAGACACCTGACATCGCACTAAGCTCACGCAGCGTAAGCGGTAGCGAAAGCCGCTGCTGCTTGAGTATCTTACCCAGATTAATATTTACATCACGCATCACAAATATTATAATTCGCCAGATGGCAAATGTCAATAAATAGCAAAATGGACAAAAAGGGGCTTGACAAAAGGCGTTTTTTAGGGTACAATATTGCCAACTGGCGGAAAAAGGCGAATTATGCTATTAAAAACAAAGGTCTTTGATTTGTACATTGGGCGATATCGAAACCTAACTGAGCTCGCCAAGGCAATGGAGATATCGGTAAGCCAGATTTACCGGGTACTTGAAGGCAAGCGCAACATCAACCGGAAATTCATCATCGGGGGCATAAAAGCCTTCCCCGGCTATAAGTTCGACGACCTCTTCTACTTCGTCCCCGCCAATCCAGGCGACGAAACCGCCAACGTCCAGTCGGGGAGAGAGGCAAAAGGGCAAACCGGCTAACTTTAAAGCTGAGTTGCCTCAGGTTCTATCTTGTATAGCTTGTCCGGGCTTTCCAGGTGGTCTGTATACACCATACCATTCAGGTGGTCTATCTCATGCTCCAGTGCCTGAGCCAGGAGCTCACCGGCTTTAATTCTTACTTCCTTACCACTCACATCACGCCCTTTTGCCCTGACCGATTCGGCACGCTTGATCACCCCGAAGTAGCCGGGGACACTAAGGCAACCCTCGGTTACCATGCGTTCCCCCTTGCGGCGCACGATTTCAGGGTTAATCAGGACTATGTCCTCCCCCTCGTCTATGCCGATAACAATCACCCTTAAGGAAACACCCACCTGGGGTGCAGCTAACCCCGCCCGCCCCGGGGCGGCGTGAAGGGTCTCAATCATATCGGCTACCAGCTTCTTGATTGAGCCATCAATAGCCTTAACCCTTTTTGCCTTTTGTCTCAGTACCGGGTCAGGTAGAGCGCGGATAGGTAAAACCGCCATCTTAACCTCCAGAAGTTCGTCCCAGTACAGTTTACCTAAAGCAGACCCAGTGGGTCAATGTCCACCACCCACCCCTGGGGGAAGGGTATCCCGGAGAGAAATTCAGGCAGTCCCCAGCCACGGAGTATAAGCTGCCAGCGGAACCTGCCCCGCAGGCGGTGAATAAAGGCCGGGGCGGGGCCGATTAGCTCAATATCGGCTATCCCCTGTGAGTCTATCTCCTGGGTAAACATATGCTTTATCCTCTCTGTCTCCTGCTGGCAGCGGGCATCGTTGGGATGGCTATAGACAAGGCAGGCAAGGCGGGTGAAGGGAGGGTTGCGGAGCTGGCGCCGGTATTCAATCTCCCGCTCATAAAATGAGGCGTAGTCGTGCCTTGATGCCGCCTGAATGGCGTAGTGCTCGGGGGAGTAGGTCTGAAA
>CAYWCO010000134.1:0-1695 GCA_964456815.1 uncultured Dehalococcoidales bacterium
CCTATACTATTACCCTTATCCCCGGCGACGGCATCGGGCCTGAGGTTACCGAAGCGGCAAAGCGTGTCCTGGAAGCAACCGGAATTGCCTTCAACTGGGAGCTCGCCTATGCCGGCGCCGAGGCACAGGAGAAATTCGGCGCCGTCCTTCCTGATGCCACCCTAAAGTCAATCAGGAAAAACAAGGTCGCCTTCAAGGGGCCGGTTACCACCCCCGTAGGCTCCGGTTTCAGAAGCGTCAACGTCGCCCTGCGCAAGGAGCTTGACCTCTATGCCTGCCTCCGCCCCTGCAAGACCTACCCCGGTGTCCCCTCCCCCTTTAAGGATGTGGATATCGTCGTGGTGAGGGAGAACACCGAAGACCTCTACAGCGGCATTGAGTTTGAGCAGGGAGCAACCGATACGGCAAGGCTGCTAAAACTACTCTCCGAGACGGAAAGGGCGGTCAGGGTGGACTCCGGCATCAGCCTGAAGGTAATCTCCGAGACCGCCAGCCGCCGCATTATTAAATTTGCCTTTGACTATGCCCGGGCTCATAAAAGAAAAATGGTAACCGCAGTGCACAAAGCCAATATCATGAAGTTCTCCGATGGGCTGTTTCTGGCGAGCGCCAGGGAGGTGGCTAAGGACTACCCCGATATTGAATTTGAGGACAGAATCGTGGACAACCTTTGCATGCAGCTGGTGCGGAGACCGCAGCAATTTGACGTGCTGGTGCTGCCCAACCTCTACGGCGACATCGTCTCCGATCTCTGCGCCGGTCTGGTGGGCGGGCTGGGGGTAACCCCGGGGGCTAATCTTGGCGATGACATCGCCGTCTTTGAGCCGACCCACGGCAGCGCCCCCAAATATTCAGGGCAGAATAAGGTCAACCCGATGGCGATGATACTCTCCGGGGTGATGATGCTGCGCCACCTCGGCGAAACAAAGGCGGCGGAGCGGTTGGAGAAAGCCGTCGCCGGGGTTATCGCCGAAGGCAAAGACGTCACCTACGATATGAAGCCCGATATACCCGATGCCAGGGTCATCGGCACCTCAGAGGTAGCCGAGGCTATAATTAAAAAACTGAGGAGCTAAAAAATACCCAGTAAGATTAGCATTATCGGCGCCGGAAATGTCGGTGCCTCCTGCGCCCAACGACTTGCCGAGAGGGGCTACGCCGATATCGTCCTGGTGGACATTATCCCCGGTCTGGCACAGGGTAAGGCGCTGGACATTTCCCAATCGGCGCCCGTGGTCAACTTTGATACCGGCGTTAGCGGGGCTGATAGCTACCAGGATACCGCCAACTCGGAGGTGGTAATCATCACCGCCGGCTTCAGCCGAAAACCGGGCATGACCCGCGACGAGCTGTGCCTGACCAATATGAGGGTTATCAACGACACTATCCATAATGTGGTGAGCCACTCCCCCGACTGCACTATTATCATGGTGACCAACCCGGTAGATGCCATGACCTACCTGGTGCTCAAGGCAAGCAAGCTCCCCCGAAACAGGGTCGTCGGCTTATCCGGCGTCCTAGACGGCGCCCGGCTCAGCAGCTTTATCGCCGCCGAGCTTAAGATGTCGCCGGCAAGCGTCTCCCCCTGCATCCTGGGGGAACACGGCAAGAATATGGTGATTATCCCCAGGCTGACCACGGTCAAGGGCAAACCAATAACCGAGCTCCTGCCCAAGGAGACCATTGATAAGCTGG
>CAYWCO010000135.1:0-1610 GCA_964456815.1 uncultured Dehalococcoidales bacterium
GGATAGCCGCAATGTTGCTGGCTGGGTAGGCGGACAAGAGATTCTCACCAGGCGTATTCTTAGCGTTGACCAGGTAGTCTCCATTATTGATGCCATCACTGCTGATGAGCTTAGACAGTTGGCCCAGGAGCTATTGGTAGGTAACCAGCTCCGCCTGGCAGTAGTCGGCCGTGTCGCTGAGGATGAACCCCTGGAAGGACTGCTGAAGCTATAAGATAGCTTCCCAATCTCACCCCCTTGGGCCCCCTCTTTTTGGGAATGTTTTTCTATGAACTCGCTTCTTGGGTTACTTGGTAAATTACAGCATGTTGCATAGATCGATACACGATGAGATTGCTTTGTCGCTCACGCTCCTCGTAAAGACAGTTCTCCGTCATTGCGAGCAAAGCGAAGCAATCTCACAGATAATGCCCAAGTCTATGTAATTAACTATAGAACCCACGGATTAAAGGGCGTAACATCCTCCAAGGCATAAAAGAATAGCCGCAGCCAAAAGACTACGGCTATTCTCAACCTACTCGGACAAAAGCCGATTAATACATACCACCCATGCCACCACCGCCCATACCACCACCCGGCATCTCTGGCGCCTTCTCCTTTTCTGGAATATCGGAAACCAGCGATTCAGTAATCAAAACCATAGCGGCCACGCTAGCTGCATTTTGCAAGGCCGACCTTACCACCTTGGTCGGGTCAATAATACCCTTTTCTACCATATCACCAAATTCATCGACTTCAGCATCGTAACCAACTCCGGCTTTACTCTTTTTAACAGCATCCACTATCACCGCCCCATTCTTACCAGCATTTTCAGCTATCCAGCGAATTGGCTCATCCATAGCCTTCCTGACAATATCAACCCCAGTAGCCTCGTCTCCACTAACCTCTAGTTTATCCAAGACTGACAAAGCATTAATCAGGGCAACACCACCGCCGGGTAGAATACCTTCTTCTACCGCCGCCCGGGTAGCCGATAATGCATCCTCAACCCGATGTTTCCTTTCCTTAAGCTCAACCTCAGTAGCGGCTCCCACCTTGATTACAGCTACCCCACCGGCCAGCTTCGCCTGCCTTTCCTGGAGCTTCTCGCGGTCAAAATCAGAGGTAGTCTCCTCAATCTGAGCCTTAATCTGCTTGATTCTACCCTTAATCGCCTCGTCCGAGCCCTTGCCCTCGACGATGGTCGTATTGTCCTTATCGGCGGTTACCCGGCGAGCCCTGCCCAGGTCCTCTACAGTAACCGAATCCAGCTTCCGCCCTACCTCCTCCGAAATCACCTTGCCGCCGGTAAGAATCGCCATATCCTCCAGCATAGCCTTACGTCGGTCGCCAAAACCGGGGGCTTTGATTGCCATAATATTGAGGGTGCCCCGTAACTTATTGACCACCAGGGTAGCCAGGGCTTCACCATCTACATCCTCAGCCACAATAAGCAGGTTCTTTGACACCTGCAATATCTTCTCCAGAGCCGGTAAGAGGTCAGACACCGCCGAGATTTTCTTATCAGTGATAAGGATATACGGGTCCTCTATCACTGTTTCCATCTTCTCGGCATTGGTGATGAAATAGGGGCTGATATAGCCACGGTCAAATTGCATTCCCTCTACATA